>JBFLVN010000050.1:0-16604 GCA_040758475.1 Bdellovibrionota bacterium | reverse complement strand
GGTTTGGGCCCGTTTGGGAAAAGGACCTTGCCCGGTATCTCTGCCACGTGATCGTGGGCCAGCAGTTGTCCTCCAGCGCCTCCCGGACCATCTGGGGGCGCATCGAAGAGCGGGTCGAGAAGAAGCACGGGCGCGTCCCCCACTGCCTCGACGCCGGAAGACTCCGGGGCCTTCGGGCCTGCGGGCTTTCCCGGGCCAAGGCCAGATCGATGCTGGAAATCGGCAAGGCCGCCCGCTCGGGAAAGCTCGATGTCAAAAAGCTAAAGCGCCTCTCCCACGAAAAGCGCATGGAAGCGCTCCAGGAAATCTGGGGCGTTGGCCCCTGGACGGCCGACGTGGTGTCCATGTTCTACTTCCAGGAGGAAGACATCTGGCCTGGAGGCGATATTTCCGCCCGCAACGCCCTTTTCAGATTCCTCCCCCGCAGGCCCGGCGAAAAGCGCCTCACCCAGATCGTCGAGAAATTCGCCCCCCATCGCTCGATCTTCGCCCTCTATTTGTGGCGGAGTTCGGGGGGAGAGGAATAGACTTTATATTCTATTTGTAACAAACTAAGCGAGTTGAAGTGAGATTACAGAAAATGTTGGATAATCCTTTCAAACTGGGGCTTTACGTGCTTGCGTTGGTGCCAGGCTATCTTTTCGTTCAGATCAAAAACCATCATCTTCTCCGTGAAGAACGTTCCCAGTTCGCCACCTCACTCGAAGTAATTTTCGCCAGTGCCATTATTTGGGTAATAGCGTGCTTGATACCACCGGTGTGCTTGTTTTACGCCGACCCCGCTGATCTCATACGCCTTGCCCGGGATGCGTTTGCGGCGCAAGCGGAGTCCATGAGTGGCGAATGGGAACGGTTGCTGAAAGAGGGAGGCTTGCTTATTCTCCTCATTTGTGGTTGGACGTTCTTGTTTGCGAACATCTGGGGTAAGTTGCGGCAATCTGTTCGGTTTGGTTCTTCACTCAACAGATTTTTCGGCCGGGATTGGTATCCTTCGGTTGCATTGCGTTATTACAAAGAAAGCGTGGGCAAGGTTGTGGTGGTGCAAGCGGGTCCGGACCGATATTTGGGTACTTTGGCCGCGGCGCCAGATCGGGCTGGTGATGGGGAGATTTCAAACAACCCAAGCGGTGGGCACATAATTTTAATGAATGTATCGAAGCTTCCTCCTATTGCGGCCAGTGGCGACCCTCAACAAACGATCCAACCCCAAGAACTAACACAAGTTGACATGCTCTTGTTGAGTGTCAAAAATATATCAGAGATGCGGACTTTGACGGAAGATGTCATGGCGCCGCCGGACTCTCCTGAGAATTGAAGTCAATGGGGAGGTGAGCTATGCCAAAGAAACATTTGGGAATCCTTTTGTCGAATCGAATTCATAGGCCTGTCGGGAGCCGTACCTTGCAGGGGGCGGGCGGCGGGAAACCGAATTTATCTAAAATTACAGTCGTATCCAGTGGTCAGCCTACCGTTAGTGGGAGCAACGGTACCACTGTTTCTTCTTCGACAAAGAAGAGCGGGAGTTAGCCCGAAGACCGTTTTTCGCGGCAATAATAAATATCACAGTAGATTGCTTTGCCGTGCATATTCCAGCACGCACCTGACCGAAAAATTTCTTGTTTCCCGTAGCGCGGGATTCGCGGCGCGATCTTCCTGCGGCCGGAGCCCCCCGTGCTACACCCTTTCCGTGACGCCGGAAGAGAAAGTCTTTTTGGAAAAAAGCCCCCTGCGGCGGGCCCTCGGCCTGCCGGGCCTGACGCTCTACGGCCTGGGAACGATTCTGGGGGCGGGGATCTACGTGCTCGTGGGCAAGGTGGCCGGGAGCGCGGGAATTCACGCGCCCCTCTCGTTTGTTTTCTCCTCGGTCCTGGCGGGCCTTAGCGCTTTGTCGTTCGCGGAGCTCTCCTCGCGCTATCCCAAGAGCGCGGGCGAGGCCCTTTACGTGCAGGAGGCGTTTTCGAGAAAAAGGCTTTCGACCGCGACGGGCCTCCTCGTCGCCGCCACGGGGCTTACTTCCGCCGCCACGATCGCCAACGGCTTTGCCGGGTACGTGGGCGTCTTCGCGCCGGTTCCCGACGCCTTTTCGATCACCGGGCTCGTCCTCGTTCTCGGGCTGCTCGCCGCCTGGGGGATTTCCGAATCGGTCTTCGCCGCCGGGCTTTTTACCCTGATCGAGGTGGGCGGGCTCCTCCTCGTCGCGTGGGCGGGGCGCGAGGGGCTTTCTCATTTCCCGCTCCGCTGGGGCGAAATCTTTCTTCCCGAAGCGGCGGCGTTGCCGGGCGTATTGGCGGGGGCGCTCTTCTCTTTCTACGCCTTCATCGGGTTCGAGGACATGGTGAACGTGGCCGAGGAGGTGAAGGACGCCCCGCGGACGCTCCCCCGCGCCATCGTACTGGCCCTCGCGATCTCCACGTTCCTCTACGTGCTCGTGGCCCTCGCTTGCGTCCTCTCGGTGCCGCTTTCGGAATTATCCGAAAGCCGGGCGCCGCTTGCCCTCGTCTGGGAAAAAGGCGCTGGGGGCGATCCCCGTTTCCTCTCGCTCGTGGGCCTTTTCGCCGTGAGCAACGGGGCCCTCGTCCAGATCGTCATGGCCTCCCGCGTGTTCTACGGCCTCTCGGAATTAGGATGGCTCCCCAAAAAATTCGGGGAGGTCCACCCGCGCACGAAGACGCCGGTTTTCTCGACGCTGCTCGCCGCGGGTACGGTCCTCCTCCTCGCGCTTGCCTTCCCACTCGGAAAGCTCGCCCAGGCCACGAGCCTCATCACGCTCCTCGTCTTCACCACCGTGAACGCCGCCCTCGTCCGGATAAAAATAAAACACGCGGGCGGGCCCTCGTTCGTGCGCCTCCCGATGGCCGTCCCGGTCCTGGGGGCCCTTAGCTGCGCGGGGTTCCTGATTTCGCAGATCGTGAGGATGATGGGATAGGGGGGAATTATTCGACTGTGTTCGAATAATTTTCGAGTATGGCCGGGACTGCTCGCCACGCGGGAGGAGGCCGGTCAGTGTTCCTTCCCCGCCCCTTCTCCGAGCCTCCCCCGGAGGCTCTCGGAGAGGCGGGACAAATCCTAGGCGGTTTTGGAAAATTCGCCGCCCAGGCGGGCGCTCTCTTCGACGAGCTTTAATACTTCGGCGGCGCCGCGGGAGATTTGCTCGGTCGCCCCGGCCTGCTCCCCGGCGCTCCGGGCGTTTTCGTCCATGAGGGCCTTTACTTCTTCGGCCCGGCCGCGCACGCCCGCCAGGAGCTCTTCGGCTTCGCTGAAAATCTCCGCCAGGCTGTCGGCTTTCCCCGATATTTCGTGGACGGATTTGACCGCCTCCGAGATTTCCAACTGGATCTGAGCCACGGCCCCCGAGACCTTGGCCGAGCTCTCCTCCGCCTGCTCGGCGAGGCGCCGGATTTCCCCGGCCACCACGGCGAAGCCCCGCCCCTGCTCTCCGGCGCGGGAGGCCTCGATGGCGGCGTTGAGCGCCAGGAGGTTCGTCTGGGCCGCGATGTCGCGGATGGCCTCGGCCATTTTTCCGATCTCCTCGGAATCGCTCTGGAGGACGGAGAAGCGGCCCTCCGATCCGGCGACGGTCATGCCGATCTCCCAGGATTTTTCCCGCACGGCGCGCACCAGGGCGGCGATGTCCCCCGTGCTCCGCTCGCTCTCGGTGGCCTTCTTCGCCCCCTCGGCCGAGCGCGCCGAGAAGGACTGGGCCGTGTGGGCGAGCTCTTCGGCCGCCCCGGCGATGCGGAGCGTCTCTTCCCGGGCCCGCCCCGTGGCGGGAGCGAGGGGGGAAGCTGCCTCGTGGATGCGCGAGACGTTCTGGGCGAGGCCCCAGGCCGCTTCCGAAAGATCGTCCTGGGAGGTGCGAAGGGCCTTGAGGCTCTCTCTTAATTCAAAGCGCCCCAAAAACTCGGCCCACTTGGTCCGGTAGAAAATCTCGACCGGCAGGGCGATGAATCCGAGGATCATGCCGTACCCCAAGCAGTGGGCGGTCAGCCGCAGGGCGCCCCCGCTCGCGCCGAAGAGGCCTTCGTTTATCGAATGGCCGAGGAGCAGGCCGCCGAAGAACGCGGCCCGGTGCCGGGGCGTCATGGGGAGGAGGAGGGCGACGATGAGGATTTGCGCCACGCCCCCCAGCGCATGAACGCCCCCGAGGGCCGAACCGGCCGCGTAGAAGGCCCAGTCGTTCCCCGCCACGTAGACGAGGCAGAGGAAGACCGTCACGCGGGCGAGTTGCTTCGTATCCTTGATGAGCGCGAGGAGCGGATAGCCCAGGAGCGGCGCCAGCATCCAGGGGAGGCGGAAGCGGGCGAGCGCCTCTGCGTCGGTCACCACTTGCGGGAAGAAGAGAAACCGGGCGTTCAGGAGGTCCGCGAAATAAAGGAGGAATTCCCCGGCGATCCCCAGGGGAATGACCACTTTCACGCGCCTCACCCACGACCCGAGGAGTTCTTCCTCGAAGGCCGCGCGAAGCTCGGGATCTTTGGATTTCTCCCCCGGTCCGCCCACGGTTTTTCTCATCCGTCCCCGCCGCCAGTTTGGGGCGGAGGGAAGGGGGAGGCAAGGAGGGAAGCCTTATTCTCCTGGCGTTATGAGGGGCCAGGGAGAGAAGAGGGAGCCGTAAGAAAAATCCTTGCAGATGCAAAAGAAGAGGGCATTCACACAGGACTCCTTGCGGAAGTGCCAGCCCCGTTTTTCCAGGCAGCCGCGGTAGCCCGCGTACCATTCCAGCTGGATGCCCGCCGAGCCGTAAAGCCCCAGGCCGCAATCTTTCTTGAGCGCCGCTCCCGCTTCGCCCGCGCAAGCGGAAGAATCCTCCGCCCAGTCGAGCAGGTGGGCGTCTTTCTTCTCCCATCCGATTTGCCCGCAGGCCCGCCCACGCATTTGATTGACGCCGGGCACGGGCCATTCGAGGAGGGGGTTTGGATCTTCGCCTTCTTTCAAGTCTTTCCTGCGGTGCCACCCCCGTGCTTTCACGCAGCCCCAATGGACGGGGAAAGAAAGATAGACGTCGCATTGCCGGTGCGCCGCCATCGCGCGTTTGTTGCATTCCTCCCAATCCGCCTCGAAATCCGCCTGGGTCTTGGGCGAAATCACGTTCGTCCAGACCTCCTCGAACGGCTTGTCCGCCTTGGGGGAGCAGGAGAGGAGGAAGAAAAAGGGGAGAAGACGGAACGCACTCTTGGGCTTCCGCTTCACAACGGAACACCTTCCCGGCGGACGTTCCAGTAGAGGGGGTAAGCGTTTTCCTGGTAGCGGGCCGCGCTGGTGGGGCGCGCGCTCAGGTAAAGGCCCGTTTTTTCCGAAAGGGGGGAGAGGGCGCGGATGCACGCGCGAAGATCCCGGTCCACCGCGATTTTCCCCTTGAGCAGGACGAGGAGATCCACGTCGCTCCCGGGGCGCTCCTTCCCCCGGGCGCGGGAGCCGTAGAGGACCACGCCCACGAGGCGTTTCCCGAAAGTCCGGCGCAGACGGCGTTTGGAATCCTGGAGGAGCCCCGGTTGCCCCATTCGCCGCTCGATCCTCTCGATCTGGCTCGTGTTCTTCACGGCTTCTAGTTTAACCGGGAAGGGCCGTGGTTGGTCAAAAATTTTCCCCCTACCTCCCCATCCACCCCCTCCCCAAAGGGATCACTTTCCGGTGCTCGCGCTCTACGCCGCCGCCGGGGAAGCGGGCGCCTAGTTCCTCGTCGAGAATGCGGGCCAGGGCGTCGAGCAGGTCGTCGTGGGAGCCGGCGGGGAAGGCGGCGTATTCTTCTTCGATGAACACCTGTACGAGATCGCGCACTTTTCCTTCGCAGTCGGTCTTGTGGAGGGCCCCCGGGAGCCACACGCGCCCGTGCTCGAAGAGGGGATTTAGTCTCCGGATGCGGTCTTCCTTGGATAATTTTCCGCCGAGCTGGCGGATGGGGAAGCGGTAATTCTCCCGCTCCATTTTTTCCTGGACGTGCTCGATGTCGGCCTGGGCGCCGTATTGCTCGTACCCCACGGCGAGCGGCCGCCACTTGCGGTGGAGCTCGAAGAGGGCGTCCCCCCGCTGGCGCAGGGAGAGGCGGTCCCGCACGGCGTCGAGCAGGTAGTAGTTGCGGTCCTGCCCCAGGCCGATGGCCAGCATGGCCGTGTAGTCGGAATTGGGCTTTTTCGAGCTCGCCGGATCGACGGTGAGGTAGACGTTTAAACCCCGGCAGAGCTCCTCGGGGCGGCTCCCATACCGGGTTTTCGCGAGCCACTCGCGCTTGAAACCGAAGGCCGTGTCGGCCCGGGGGTCCTGCATCATCTGGCTGGCGTAGGTCGTAGCGCCCATTCCCTGCCGGGCTTCTTCGAGTTCGCCGCGGGAGAGGAGGGCGGGGGCGCGGTCCTTCTCGGCGGGGTAGATGCGCGGCACGGCCACTCCCCGGCGCAGGATTTCCTGGTACGTATCCGAAAGATGGTAGCGCGTCCCGATGTAACGCACCCGGGCCCCGGCCGCTCGTAATCCAAGGGAATGTTCCCAGGCCTCGGTCGTCTTTTTGATCTGCTCCGGGGTCCTTACCGAATCCCGCGTCACCGTGTCGTCGTAGACGAGGAGGTCGAAGTGGGGCCCCACGGGCAGGCCGTCCACAAGACCGTAGCTCGAAAGGGTTGGTTCCTTGGGATTTTTCTCCCGCTTTACGACGATCCCCTTCTGCTGGCTCCACAGGGGGGATTCGGTTTCGGGCCGCTCGTGGAGGACGTTGCGGAAGAGCCTCCGGAGCAAGTGGTTGTTCTCGAACTCGCGCTTGATCTGCACGAGGTGGGACTCGGCCGTCGGGTTGTCCTGGGAGAAAATGCCGATGCGGATTTCGGGATTTTTCAAAATCTCCTGGATCGTGAGGGCGAACGTGATGATGGTCGACTTGTAATGCCCCCGGGCCCACAGGTCGATGCGGCCGTCGGGCGCCTCCTGGATTTCCCGGCACCGCTCGAAGCACCACTTTCCCCAGCGCTCCCTTCGCGCCTCCAGTTCCCGCCGGTGGCCCTGGAAGTCGGAAAGATCACCGCCCAGCCACAGGGGCTTTCCGCTCCCGTCCTTGGGATCGGGCGGATTCCACACGTCCCCCCGTTGGAGCACGTAGCGGAGGAGGAAATAGAGGTCCTGGAGGGCGAGTTCCCGCATGAAGTGGTCCATCTCGTGCTCCGGCAGGGTCCGGATCGCTTCGAGGGGACTCTCGTATCCTTGCGGATGGGTGGGGAGCTGGAAGGGCATGGGCGAAGTCCTCCGAACCTCACCCCCCGGCCCCCTCTCCGTTTACGGAGAGGGGGTGGCCGGAGGCCGGGGGTGAGGTGGGGGTTTCTTTTTTCCCGAAAAGCTTCTCGAAAAACTCGTTCGTGGCGCTCGGGCTTGGGACCGTGGGCTGGGTGGCGGCATCCCCCGCCCGCTCGGTCCAGCCGGGGTCCTCCGGGCCCGAGGAGCGGCCGGGACCGTGGCGAAGGTAGGCGAGGGCGTTTTCTTCAAAAGTTTCCCGCTCGGCCGTGGCCCGCGCCCGGGCGGAGGATTGCTCGAGGCGCGAGTAGAAACGGACGAGCGCCTGCTCCCGGGGGGAGGGCTTGCTCTCCTCGCTGGCCGCGGGGGCCGCTAATTCGAGCAGGGCCGCCTCCTGGGCGGCTTTTTCCGCGCTCTTCTCCCGCGCGGCCCGCGCCTCCCGGAAGAGCTTCCAGAAGATTTCCCGCCAGACCCCTTCCGCCTGGGCGGCCACGTGAGGGAAGACGCCCTCCTCGATGGCGGCGCAGACCCTATCGAGCAGGGAGGAGGGGGATGGAGGGGCCTTGGAATCCCGTTTGCGGCCTTTGGCCGGGGATACGTTCTCGGACATGGAAATACTCTTTTAGAAAGGGAGGGAACGGGGTGAACGGGAAAGGAATCGCGAAAGAACGTGAGAAGTCCGAACTTGCGCCAGTATAGCGCATTGGGGCCGCGCAGGCAAAAAATACCTGCCGGGGCAGTTCCTGGTTTCGTGAGAAATAGCTCCCCGGGGTGCTTGGGAAATGCTGCCGGCGAATCAGGCCGCTGTTCCGGCCGGGGCTCTCTGGTTTTTAATCTTCTTCGTGCTCTTCCCGCCCTCATCCAGCCGATATAAGGGCGTCACCCAAGTTGACATTTTGGCCTAGTGGGTGGGGGAGGGGACATTTCCCCGGAGGCGGGGATTATTCCGCCTGAACTTCCCGGTTCAGTCTATCTTGTTGAAATTTCTGGAGTACCTCCTGTGCACAACTTCCCGCCGCGCATGCGGGGAGGAGCGTCATTTTCCCGTCACGATTTTTTCCGCACCAGCCTGAAGCACAAACGTTCTATTTCACAAGACGTTCTCGCCCGCCAAACGGTTTGACTTCTCAAATGATGTTTTTTGCTGGACAAGACTTTGGTGATTTGGGATGATCGCTCAGGTTTCAAATTCTTTAAGGAGGGGGGCCGTGACAGGGCCCCAAACGGGAAGGAGAGACGCTCCATGAAGGCGATCGTGGCGACAAGCGATTACGCGGAGGGGGAAAGCCTCTCCGAGCGCCTCTTCGGCCTTTTCGAAGATCTCCACGTGGATCAGGTTCCTTCGCTCAAAGACGCGCTGGCGGCGCTGCGCCGGGCGGGGAACCATCCGGACCTGGTTGTGATCGACACGGAGGGAATGGCGGGCGTCCGCGCGCGGCGCGCGCTCCGCTCCCTTCGGGACCGCCTCGAGGTCCATCAGGTGCCACTTGTCGCGATTTGCAGCGGCCCTCCCGAGGGGTGTCCGGCACACGACCTGTTCACGCAGATCGTGCGGAAACCCGTGGGAGAGCGCAAATTCGAGGAGATCGCTAAAAACTACTTGCGCCGCCATTTGAGGCGGGAGGCCCCTGCTCCCGCCCACTAAGGGCCCCTTCCCGGGGCCCGCGGGAAGAGCATTCCTCTTCCCCACCCCAATCCGTACCCCGGGGCAAAAATGGGCCCAGCGCCCGCCCCGGGGTTTTCTTTGTACAACCCGGGCTGTTATTTTTGATTCATGCGGCCCGGCAAGACCACGAAGCGCCAGAAACACGCGAGAGAGACTGCCCGTCTTGCCGCCCTGGCCCGCAAAGGCCAGGTGACGCTTGCTAAACGCCCATCTCCGCCTCTTCCACCTCGCCGGGGCGTGGCGCCGCTTCGCAAAATCCTCGAAGAACTCACCGAAGACCGGGAAGGTCGATAGCGCTGTTTTAACCGTCCGTGCAGATTGAATATCGAATGTTCAATTTGCATGAACATTTGCAGCAGAGTCCACCCGTTCTTATTTCCCCTCCAGCGCCCCGAAAGCCTCTTCCGCTTCGATCTTCCTGCGCCAGAAGAGCCACCAGAGGACGCCCGCCGCCGCGCCGCCCAGGTGGGCGGCGGCGGAGACGTGGCCGTACCCGGAGACCTGCCTAAGAAGCCCGTACACTTGCAGGGCCGCCCACACGAGCATGCCCGTCCAGGCGGGAAATTCGATCCAGCGGACGAGGTGCTCGTAGCGCGGGTTTTGCATCCGGAGGCGCGCGTGGGGGTATTGGAACGCGTAGTAGCTCATCACCCCGGCGATCCCACCGCTCGCCCCGATGACGGGGATGTCTCCCCGGGGGTCCAGGGCGATGTGAATCGCGTCGCCCAGCAGCGTCGAGAAAAGGAGCAGCCCCAGGAGCCGGAGCTTTCCCACGTGGTCCTCCACGTTGTCGCCGAAGAGGAGGAGGAAATAGGCGTTTCCGAAGAGGTGCATGAATCCGCCGTGGAGGAAAAAGCTCGTGAGCAGCGTGGCGCCGCCGTAGCGCTTTATTTGCTCCGGGATCATGCCGAACTCGTCCAGGACGTTTTCGTCCCAGAATCCCCAGAGGCTCGCCAGCACCAGGAGCCCCACCACTCCCCAGGTAGCGAGGGGGCGCTTTGCGGGCCCTTCGACGCCGTGCTCGAAGGGCATGCCGAAAAACCCCACCAGCCATTCGAGGGGATTGGATGGGCCGGGACGCTCGTCGTCCTCCTCTCGGGGAAACGCCCGGGGGATTTCGTGGAAGGGGATTTCCTTGTCGTTGGAAGATTTAGGGGCTTCGTTGCCGGATAATTCGGTGGGCATGGGATGAGTTTTGTTATTTCAGCCGCGCAAAGCAATGCCGGCAATAAGAGTCTGTGCTGAAATGAACGAATTTCTTGCACGATGGACATCTGGGGAGCATCTTGAAAAAGACGCCGTACAGGCAGAGCGAGGCCGTTGCGTACGTCACCCAAAGGGCTTGGCGCCAAAGCGAAACGGCGGCACTGGCCAAGATCGCCAATGCCAACCCAAGGGCGATTAGCTTTGCGCGTCTCCGCTCTTTTGCGAACTTTTCGACGCTGCGGGCTTCTTCTTGCGGAGAGACATGCGGTGGCGGCTTCTCGGGCGTGAATGCCAGGATTAAACCGCAGTTCTGGCAGAAGCGGGGATCTGAATACTCGTCCCCTGTGACTCCATGGCAGCGTGGACAGCCACTGTTGCGGCGGAACATCACGTACAGCCAAATCCCGGCTAACGGCAGAAAAACAAGCCAACGGAAAGGGGAATGAGGGAAGAAATAATTTGTGGCCAAGAAAGCCACGCCTGCCGTCCCAAAGAAGATAAAAGCAAGGATGCGCCCTGTTTCTAGCCGCCGCGCGAATTCCCGGATGTAGCGGGCTGTTTCTTCGGGCGAGGGATCGGGCATGGGACGAGTCTGTTTCCGTGATCTGTCCTGAGGACTCCGGCCATTATGGCCAAAGGCGGCCCCAAGAGGTAGTTTTATCTCCGTTGCAAAACGCGCTGGAGAACTCCTAGAATTCTCTTATTCAAGAATTGGCGTTTCGGGGATTAGCGGGAGGGGTTTCCATGTTCGGCGACGCCTGGTTCGTGCGGCAGGGCGGGCAGGCCTACGGCCCCTGGACGTCGGAGGAAATCCGCCGGCAGGTCCAGGTGGGAAACATCCGCCCGGACGCCATCGTCCAGAAAAAGGGCGAAGGGGCCTGGCTCCTCCTGAGCTCCACGGGGATTTTGAAGGGGCTCGCGTTGCCGCCGGTTCCCGTGGTCGCGCCGGAGGCGCCAGGGCCGGAGCCAGCCGGGCCCGGGGCGCCTTCTTCCCCGGCGGGCGTGGCACCGGCGCCCTTTTCCTTTCCCGCGGAGGCGCCCTTCACCGGTTTCTGGTTTCGCGTAGCCGCGAATCTCCTCGACCAGATCGTCCTCGGCGTTCCCCTCGGGATCGTCCTCGCGCTCCTGGGACTTGCCGCCGGTGGAGCCGTTTCGGACGGCGTGCTGGTATCCGTCATGGTCCTGATCCGGGTGATCTGCCTGTCCGGCTGGGGCCAGACGCCGGGGATGTACTTCCTGGGCATTCAGCTTCTTTCCCATTCCAGCGGGAGCATTCCTTCCCCCGGCCAGGTGATCGGGCGGGAGGCGTTCTTTTTCGCCCTGGTCATTCCAGCCCTCGCGGCCCTGCTGCTTGGGTCATTGAGCGGGCTCTTGACGGGCAGGGAGGGCTTTCCATTTCTCGCCTTTTTCGCGGGGATCGTCGGGTTCCTCACAGTGTATGCCTTGTTCGTCTTGAGTATCGCGAACCACCCCCAAAAGCGCGGCTGGCACGACCGGATCGCGGGAACGTGCGTGGTGCACGTGAGGTAGGAGGCCATGGCCGAAGAAAAATGGTTCGTCCGGTACAAGGGGGAGGAAGTGGGCCCCTACACGACGCCGCAGGTCCGCATCCGGGCCGAGGCGGGCGTCCTCAACCGCGACACGGAAGTCCGCAAGGACGGCACCGCGCGATGGGTTCCCCTTTCGGCCACGGGAATTTTGGAGGGCGTGGCGATCTCCGCTCTGCGGGAAGCGCCGTCCACCGCTTCTCCCCGCCCCGCCGTTCCATCCGCGCGGCCCGTGGAGCCGGGAAGGCCCGCCGCCGCGGCGCCCCTTCCATCCGTTTCCCCGCCGGCACCCGTGACGGCCGAGGCCCCCGCCGCTTCGCAGCGGCGGTACGCGGGCTTCTGGATACGGGTGGCGGCATGGTTATTGGATGCCGTCATTTTGGGAATTCCACTGGCCATTTTATTCGCGGTCCTGGGACTTGGGATCGGTGCCTTTGCCGCAAAGCTCCTTAATTACTTCGTCGGAATCTTCGTGACGTTTTGGTGTCTCACCCAATGGGGCGCCACGCCGGGAATGTATTTCCTGGGAATCATTCTCGTCCGGTATCCGGAAAACGGGCTGTGTTCCTGGCTTCAAGTGATCGGCCGGCAATTGGCGATGGCCGGAATCATGCTTGGGCCGGGTGCATTGATTCTGGTATTTGGTTTGCTGGTCTTCGATTCGGACTCACTTCCTGCGATTGTTTCGCTTTTCTTCGGGCTGGGGATGATCCTTGGAATGGAGGTTTTATTTGCCTTCAGTATCGCGAGCCACCCCGAAAAGCGCGGCTGGCACGACCGGTTTGCGGGCACCTGCGTGGTGCATGTAAGATAGAGCTTTACTCTCCAATCTCCTTTCCCGTGACTTTCCCCGGACACCCCCAAGGCGCCCTCTGGTTTTCATTCTTTCTTTAGGAACTTTTCATCTTTCCTTCATGGTTTCTTCAGGCGCGGGGCGTAGGGTGGGCGCACTTCGCAAGCGAGCAGGTGAGCGCGGAGGACGATTCCATGATCGACGAAAACACCCCTGTGCCCGGCGAGTGGGCATCTCTTTCTTATCCGCCTTTTCTGCCGGAGCCCGTGCTCTCCGAGCCCCTGCCGGGGTGGTCGGCGCCGCGGCCGCCAAAGCCCCGCTCGGAGCCGAGGAGCGTCCCGAAGGAGGAAGTCCGGATGGTTCTTCCCCCCTTTGTGGACCGGCGCGCCGCCGAGCGGGAAATCCGCCGGCAGGCGGCCCTGCTGGCCAAGGACGGCCGGGCACGGAAAATCCGCGTATTTGTCGAAGGCGACCCCCGCCGCCCGGGGGCCGGGCCTTACCGGACGCACGTCCACTTCCGGGCCGGGAAGGTGAGCGCCGTGGCGGGCTCGCCGCCCCACGGGAAGCTCACCGAATCCATCGAGCGGGCCTTCTGGACGGCCCGGCGCGTGCTGGAAGAAGTGCTGCGGAAATAAAGCGGGCGGTGAGGGAGAAAAACTTCGTTCAGCGGGAACTTCTGCCGTTCTCTCGCATCTTCCCGGATAGCACTTTATTGACGCTTAAAATCGCTTTAAAGCCATAATTAACGAATTTTACCGATCTGGGTGTTCACCTGGGGACAACGGAATCTGCGTTTTTCGTGACTTTGGTCACGGCGCCCGTCCGCGGGTAAGGGCATGCTGCGTCCATGAGAGAACGGCTCATCGCTGAATCCGTTTGAGACGGATTCTCCGGTAGCGGATCGTTCCGAATCATTCGTCAAATCCGTCGGATCGAACGGGACGGGCGGGGACCGCCTTCCCGGCAGGAGGACTACGCCCATGTTCTGGAAAAATTTCCTTGCCACGGCCAGAAAGCCGCTCGCCCTTTGCGCCGCCGCCCTGGCCCTCATTCTGGGGGCTTGCCAGGGGGACACGATCATCCTCCAAAACCTGGCTCCCAGCAATTTCCCCGGCAGTTCGGTGCTCGATACGAGCGTGGCCGACGACGGCCTGGCTTTTTCGAACAACGGGCAGGTTTCCTCGGTGAATGATTTTGGCGTCTACTGGAACGTGAATGGCACGGCCATCCTCCTCTTCCAGGCCCAGTCCGTGAATACGGGCAACTGGATTTTCTACGCGAGCTTCTTCGACGGCGCGAAGCTCACGCCGCCGGCCCAGATTCGCGGCGAGAACGAAGACCCCGCCGCCTCCGTCCAGGACGCCCAGGTGCTCTTCCTGAACACGGCGGCCTACGAGCGCAGCGGCGCAAGCACCGACGAGCGCGCGGCCGCCCGCGCCCGAAATGGCGATGCGATTGTCCTGTTCACCCGCGACGACCTGGACCCGCCGGCGACAGCCGACGAGGATTCAAACCGCCGCCTCTTTGCCTCCTATTTTGACAAGTCGGAGGCCGCCAAGGCGGCGAGCGGCACCCTCATTCATGGTTTCGAGACGGCGGCTACGGCGGTGGATTTCGACCACGTCCGCACGGGCGCCGGGAACGACGAGGACGTAAGCACCATCGGCTTCGCTTCCGATTCCCTCCACGGGACGCACGATTTCGCCAACGGGAATCCTTCCGATTCGGGCGATGCGACGAGCTTCGCCTACATCCTCTTCCGCAAGCGCCAGAGCACGGGCGGCTCGACCGTGGACCAGCGCTTTCAGTTCGTCCGCTTCGACCTCGAACAGGATGGAAACGCCATCGATCAGCAAGCGAGCGCTTCCGCCGATACGCTAAATCCCCCGGCGGCGGCGGGCGCTTTCGCCACGGCCGACGTGGTGGATTCGGGCCTCGTCGTCCACAACGGCCACGCCATCTGGCGCGTTCAGAACCTGGGCGCGGTGAGCGACGACGTGGTGACCGATTCCCTCTTCACCGGCACGGGGGAGACGGACATCCTCCTGGGGAGCGACGTGACGGGCAATACGGACACGGTGGACCTCCCCAAAGCGGCCGACGTCTACGGGGCCGACCACGGGCTTACTTCCCTCTACGCCTTCTTTACGGAGCGGGATTTCAGCAACAACTCGAACGGCTCCCGCGCGAGCGACCGCGACGTGATGCTCGCCAAGATCGACGACGGCGGCACCACGCGGGAGATTCGGGAGATCGACGCCTTCACGGGCCTCGTGGATACGACCGATGGCGATTCGGACGGCGCGGACCTTCGCCCCGGCGATGAGGGGGCGGTCGCAAGCAATTCGGTCCTCACCCGCATCAACCGGACGGGCGAATTCATCACCGTCCTCTGGCGGCAGGTGACGAGCGACCAGGGCGATCTGACGGACAACAACGCGACGACCGATTACCCGGCCAAGAACGACGCCGTGTGGGCGCAGGCCGTCCAGACGCGCCGGACCTCCACCGCCCGCGCCATCGCCAACTCGGTCCTGGCGGCGGCGATCAAGTCCCCCTCCCTCGATTCGACGGGCGATGAGGGGACTGGGGACGATCTCTACCAGGACGACGTGGAGAGCCTCGCCTTCCAGGCCGAACTCCCCTGGGGGCAGGGCTTTTCGAACAGCGGCGGCGCGGGCCGCCCGGATTTGGGGAGCGCCATCCAGTCGGACCACCTGCGGATGAACTGGACGAGCCAGCAGCGCGCCGATCAGGCGGGCGCCGGCAACACGGACGAGCAGGAGCGCCTCCTCCTCTCGGGCATCGTGGTGACGCTGGATGCGACGGGGAGCGCCGCCCCCACGGCGGTGCTGGCCTCCGAGCACGACACCCTGGCCGAGGCCCTCGTCCCCCTTCCCGGCGTGGCCGCCGGCGTGGGGTACGACGTGGATTGGAACTGCGGCGAAGGATGCAATTTTGGCCCCCTCGCCGTGGACCGGGGCGATGACGCGGGGAACGTGAACGTCTATTTCTTCGCCAACGGGAACAACCTCTCGGACGACGGCGCCGCGGGGGCTTTCACCGAAGAGCGGCTCTATGCCTTTACGGGCGGCGCGAGCTCGGCCCTCGTCTCCTCGGACGGCGGCGCGGACCTCGCCCAGGCCCAGACGGGCTCCCTCCAGGCCGTTACGGTCCCGGCAAGCGGGAATATCACGGGTACCAACGCCGACTGGGGCGGCACGCGCACCCACGTCTACTGGACCGAGTACGCGAGCGTCTCGGGGAGCGCGGTCGTGCTGGCGGCCCGCTCGTTCGAAAAAGCGGCCACGGCCCCGGATCATGTGCCTGCCCTGGCGGACGTCCCGGCGTTCCTGGATAATCCATCGGACGGGGATTTGAACCAGTTCCTCGTCGTTCCGGCGGCGAGTGGCCTTACGGCGGGCGTCTACTTCGATGAGAACGGGCACCTCTATTACAACGAGACCCGGACGGACGCTTCGGCCTACAAGAAAGACGCGGGCCTTAGCGCCCCCGATCTCGTGGACAACGAATCCGATCTGGACCTTTCGAGCGCGGGGGTTTTCCTGCCGCCGGTGCTCGGCGGCCTTTCCGATAGCCTCGCGGTCTGGTCGAAAGTGGATCCGGCGGGGGACGAGCGCATCCTGATCCGCATCCATGATTGACGCCACCCGTCTCCTCCCCAGGCGTCTTCGTGGCTGGGCGGGCCCCGCAAGGGGCCCGCGTTTTTTGGGATAAGGAGAGAAAGGCCCCGTTCTCCAAATCACAAAAAGCGTTCTCCGAAGAGAACGATCTTTTTTCGTAAAACACCGATTTTATTGGTGTTTCCGTCATAATGGCTGGACGTTTTTAAACCCCAACGATGCAGCCGCAGCGCCCACAGCCCTCCGATTTCTACGACTACCGCGAATACCTGCGGAGCATGGTGCGCCATTTGAAGGCGACCCAGCGCGCCTTCAGCTACCGCTCGTTCGCCCGCCGGGCCGGTTTCGCGTCGGCGAGTTTTTTGAAACACGTGGTCGAAGGGGAGCGCAACCTCTCGCCCGAATCCATCGGCAAGTTCGCCGACGGCCTGGGCCTCGAAGGGCGGGAACGGGAGGACTTCGAAACCCTCGTCCTCCTGGCCCACGCCCGGAGCGAGTCCGACCGGAGCCGCTACCACGCGCGCCTGCGGCGCCGC
>JBFLVN010000049.1:0-16855 GCA_040758475.1 Bdellovibrionota bacterium | reverse complement strand
ACCCCCGTACCCCGTTCACCACCGTCACCCACCGAAGGCCACCCTTGTTTCGTACAACCACCAGCCCATGGTTCGTCCTCGCGCGCGCGGCGGCGAGACCCCGCCCCCCGGCCCCCTCCCCGCATCGGCAGGGAGGGGGATTTTCTCCCCCCTCTCCGTCGATACGGAGAGGGGGCAGGGCCGGAGGCCCGGGGGTGAGGTGTGCTTTGCAAGCCAAGGAATCTGGCGGATGGTTCCGGTTTCTACGCCCCGTATTCCACGCGGAAGCGCTCCAAACGCTTGGCCAAATCTTCGGCCAAATGGTGGAGGCTAGCCGCCGTCTCGTGGAGCTGGCTTGCGGCCGTCACCTGTTCGGCCTGGGTTTCCCGGATCTTCCGGGCGGCGGCCGCCGCCTCGCCCGAGCGGCCCGCCTGATGGGTGACGAGCTCGGCCAGGCGCCCGAAGGCCTTTTCCGTCTCGCCAAAGGCTTTCGTAATCTCCTGGAAATTCCCCGCCGTGGCGCTGATGCCCTGCTCGCGGGCGGAAAATTCCTCCCGCGCCGCCTGGACCTGGCTCGCCGCTTCGAGGGTCGCCTCGGCCACTTCGCGCACCACTTCGTCGATCTGCCGGGCCTCGGCTTCCGCCCGGTCCGCGAGCTTGCGGATTTCCCCGGCCACGACGGCAAAGCCCCGGCCGTGCTCTCCCGCCCGGGAGGCCTCGATGGCGGCGTTCAAACTGAGGAGGTCCGTCTGGGCCGTGATCTCCCGGATGGCTTCCACGATGCCGCCGATCCGCTCGCCCCGGGCCGAGAGTTCCTCGATGAGGGAGAAAACCCCTGCCAGTTCCTGCCCGAGCTGACGGAGGCGCACGGCCCCCTGATCCAGGTCGTTTTGTCCCCGCGACGCCCGGCCCGCCGCCTGGGAAGCAGCCTCCCTGGTCGATCGCATGATCCCGTCCACCTGCTCCGAGCCCTGCTGGATTTCGGCCACGGCGCCGTCCACGCCCCGGGCGCTCTGCTGCACTTCTTCGCTCCACGAAAGAAGGCTCTGGGCCGTCCCCTGGAGCTCGGCCGCCGAGGCGGCCACCTGCTGGGCGAGCTGCCGCGAGGCGGCGAGCGCATGCCCGAGCTGGCGCGAAGCGCGGGTGAAGAGCAGGAGGAGGACGCCCACTTCGTCGTCGGCGTAGGCGGCGCGCCCCGCCGAGAGGTCTCCCCGGGCGATCCGGTCGGCCCGCTCCCGGAGCTGGCGCACGGGGGCCGAAACGTCCCGCACCTGGACGAAGAGGAAAAACCCGATGGCCAGGCCCGCGAGCGCCGTCACGAAGGCCTGCCCGAAGGTGACGGCCTTGAGGGGGTTTCCGAAAATGCTCCGGTCCACCGCTGCCACGAGGCGGCTTCCCCCTCCCAGGGGTTCGACCAGGAGGAAGTGGTCGTGGATCACGTCCTGGATGATGGGCGCGGTACCGGCTTCCAGGAGCTTCTGGCGGAGCTGGGGGTGGAGCCACCCGAAAGCGGCGGGGTCGGAAGGAACGCCCTTCTCGTCGAGGACGAACCAGGAGATGAAACCCCAGTGGCGCGGCGCCGCCGCTTCCGGGGATTCCCCCGCCTGGACCCTTCCGGCCGTTTCCTTCACGACGGGGGAGAGGACCATGGTGAAGATGCGCGTGAGATCGTGCCGCTGCTGGTAGATGCCAAGCGAGGCGACCGCCGAGAGGCTCATGCCGCAGACGACGAGCAGGATCAGGGTGAGTTTGAGGGGCAGGGTGAGCGGCGCCAAACGCACGGCCCGCTCCTCGTCGAGCGCCTCCGAGACTTCTTCGAGGAGTTCCCGGAAACAGTATTTGTAGGTGAGAAAGCACAGGCCGTGGACGAGCAGGAACGTGAAGGTGAAGAAGCCCAGGAAGAGGAGCGTCGAGTAGTAGGTCCGGCGGCCGCTCATTTCGAGGACCACAAGCGCCACGATCCCGGCGCCCGCCCACGTGAAGGCCGAGCGGACGATGTAGCGGATGGCGCCGTAGCGCACGGCCCGGACCGCTCCGTCCTTGACGGTGTCCGTGGCCTGTTCTCTTCGTTCGATGACTTCGAGGAATCGGAGGGTGGGGGCCCATTCCTTCGTGAGCATTCCGTGATTGACGACCGCCGCCACGGCCGTGATTAGCAGGAGGACCGCCGTGGCCGTGGCCATTTCGAAGACGCCGAACCCTACGAGATGGACGTAGATGATGAGTTCGGCCACTACGGGGACGACGGCGACGATCCCGGCCACGATGACCGAACGCAGGACGGCGCGCTGGACGCGCCCGGCGGCGGATGGTTTTTCCATGATGTCCGGCCCCGCCGCCCGAGTCCCCACGTGCGGACGGAAATTGCTGGAAGGGAGTTACTTAATCCCCCGGGCACCGGAGCGGCAAGGCGGGGCAGGGGGCTTCGGGCGCTGAATTTCGTACGGGTACAACCAGCGGGTGAGCGGCGCTCAGTTTGCCGGAGGAAAAGCCCGGCGGCGCAGGAATCGCTTTACAGCCACCCGAGCTGCTTTAAGTTTTCGTACATTTTCTTCACCTGCTCCAGGTCGTCCTGGGAGATTCCTCCGGTAAAGACGGTCTTGGAGAGGACTTCCCCTTGGAGCTGTTCCTCCACGACGGGGATGGCGTTTGCGTCCCCGAGGGGGTCTTCGGCGGGCGTCGCGTCGATGAGCTTGCTCATGAAGAGGAGGCCCAAGGCCAGTCCCTCGGTGAATTTCTGGCCGCCGGTGCGCTTCCTCGTCGCGGCGATGCGGCTGAACATCTGGAGCTTTTCGATCATTTCGAGGGCCGCTTCCTCGTACTTCTCGGGAACGCCGTTGGCGAATTCCGGGAAAGAGGGATTCTTGAGGCGGCTGAAGAATTCCCGGGCCAGGCGCCGGGCGAAGGAATTGGCTTCGGCGCTCTCCGACTCGGCGGTGCTGGCCAGGGCCGTCACGAGCACGATGGCGTGGGCGAGGAGCGCTTTTTCCCGCTCGCTCAGCCAGAAGAGCTTGCTAAGGCCTTTTTTGGGTGATTCGGATTCGGAGGAAGTGGAGACCGCCTTGCTGGCGCTCCGGTGCCGGATCGCGTGCTGTCCTTTGACAGCCATTTCCGTCATGGCCGCATCTCCCTATGCCCCGAGGGCCGGTACCGGGAGACAAGGCGGCGGGTTCCCGATCGGCTTCGAGGCCCCGCGTCAGCACCGAAAACATCATAGAATTTTTTCGCGGAAATGTCTTGCGGCTTCCCGGCGGGCGTTCACCCCAGGTGAACACTGCTTACTTTGAGAAGGCCGCCGGTTGCGCCTGGACGCGCGCTGGTTCCTTGACGATCCCCAGCTTGCGCCCCGCGTTGCGGGCCAGGTCCGAAACCACCGTGGCTTTGTGGGAAATGGAGTGCAGGTAGAAGGGGACGACGCAGCCGCAACGGTCGCAATCGGCCTTGTCCCCCATCATGCACTGGGGCTTTTTCTCCAGAAGCGGGGAGAAGGCCGTGCTCTTTTCGCGGAAGATGCAGGTATCGGTGACGCTCTTGCAGCGCTCGCTCTTCATGAGCCGGAGGGCTTCTTCCGTCGTAGCGATGAAATCGGGGTACCGGCGCTTCAAAGCCACGAGCCGGTCCACGAGCCCGTCGCGGACTTCGAAGCCCATCCACTGCTCCGCGTCGAGCTTGAGCCCCCGGATGGGCGTGAAAAAGTCGAAGGTCCAGTTCTTCACGTTGGGGACCTGCCGCCATTCTTCGACGAGGCTTTCGAGCGTGTGGGCGTTGAACTGGCTGATGGCCATGGAGAGCGTCACGGGCACGCCGGACTCGGCGATGTTCTTTTTGATGCGGTCGTAGCAGCCCTTGACGCGGATTTTCTCGTGGATTTCCTTGGGCCCATCGATCGAAACGTAGAAGTTGGTGCGTTCCCAATTGGGAAGCGGGATGGTGCCGTTGGTGACGATCGTGTTCCAGCGGAAGTAATGGCGCGCCTTATCGAGGAGGTTGCGGCGCAGGAGCGGCTCGCCTCCCACCCAGGCGCAATTGAGAAAGCCGATCTGCCGGGTCCGCTTCATCTCGTCGAGCTTCGCGAGCAGTTGCTCGTCGGTGAGTTCCTGCGGATGGTCCTGCTCGAAGAAATAACAATGGGTGCAACGCATGTTGCACTCGTTGGTCACGTCGATGGAGACGAAGGCGTCGGCCGGAATTCCGGCGAGGAAAGCCCATCCTTTAAAGAGGCTGTAGAGGGTCCAGGATTGCTTGGCCGGGGGGCGCTCGGCGTGGGGCAGGAGCGCGGGGGGCAGGGGTTCCTGGGGCTCGATCTTGGGTTCGCGCATGGGCGTCTCTCTCCGCGGGCGACGGATTTTTCCTTTGCGAAAGATAGCGGGCCGTAGCGGGGCATCATCGGCGGGACGCTCCTCCGGGTCAAGGGCTGCCCCGGAAGGGCCCCGGAATAGCCTTCCTACGAGGGATACTTGGCCCGGTAGCTCCGAAGGAGCGCTTCCAGGCACGTGTAATGGGGCGCGTAGCCGATCACCTTGCGGGCTTTTTCGATCGAATAGGCCCCGCCTGTAAAGACGTAATCCAAGAGTTCGGGCGGCAGGCCCTTTATGTCGAACCGCTTGGCGAGGGCCACGGCCGGGCGGACGAGGAACTGGGGCACAGAGAAAATCCTAGAGCGCGATCCGGCGGCCTTGGTGAAGTCCCTGAAAAGCTGGAGGGCCGGTGGGGTGTCGGGTGCGGCGATGTTCATGGCCTCCCCGTTCGCGTTTGGGGCATGGGCCGCCAGGAGGAAGGCACTCGCGGCGTCGTCCACCGCGACGGCTGAATAAGGGGCGTCCGGCGGCGAGGGGAGCGGCACGGGAAGGTTCCGGTGGATGGCCGCGAAGAGGAGCAAGTGCCCCCGCTCTTCGCTTTTTCCGGGCCCCAGGATGAGCGGCATCCGGAGCATCACCGCTTCGATCCGCTTGGCCGCCACGGCTTCGCGAATCATCTCCTCGCCCGCCCACTTATTGCGGCTGTACTCGCCCGCGAAGTGCAGTTTGGAATCCTCCCGCACCGGGCGGTCTGTGTGGGGACCGTAAATCTCGATTGTGGAGGCAAAGACCAGGCGTTTTGCGCCCGCCTGGATCGCTCCCTCCATGGCGTTCTTCGTGCCGAGCACGTTCACTTTGCGGAAGGCTTCCGGAGCCAGCCTGGCTTGGGGGACCCTGGCCGCCAGATGCATCACGATCTGGCAGCCTTCGCACGCCCGGGCCACGGCCGAGGCGTCGGTGATGTCCCCTTGGACGTATTCGACGTCCGTCCGGCGTCCCTTGGGCGCCGCAACGTCGAAGAGCCGTATCTTTTCACCTTTCTCCAGAAGTTGGCCTGTGATGGCTTGGCCCAGGTGGCCCAGTCCGCCGGTGATCAAATAGCGCTCGGACATGGAAACCTCTTTTATCTTCGGACGGATTGCTTGGAAAAAACCGGGGCGCGGTTTCCCGCGCCCCGATTCAGTGATTCGGCGTCAACGCCGGCGATCAGCCCGTGAAGCTAACGGCCGCATTCGAGATCACCTTGAGCATGTCCCGTTCCTTAACGAAGGCTTCGCAGAGGACCTTCGTATCCGATTCCTTCCACATCTTCACGACGATCGTCTCGCCGGGGTAGACGGGGGAAGCAAACCGGACCTTGATGCTCTTAAACTTCTCGGGATTGTTGTCGGCAAACGCTTCGATGGCGGCGCGGCCCACATTCCCGAACGTGCACAGGCCGTGGAGGATGGGTTTATCGAACTTGCCCATCTTGGCCATCATGGGGTCGATGTGCAGCGGGTTCTTGTCGCCCGAGAGGCGGTAGATGATCGCCTGATGGGTGAGCGTGGGGTATTCGATCACCGCATCGGGGGCGCGGGACGGAGGGTCGTTGCCCGGCTCGGGGGCCTTGGGGTCGCCGGGCTTCCCGAAGCCGCCTTCGCCGCGGATGAACGCGGAGAAGACGTTCTTGAGAAGGGGCTTGCCCGAGGCCTTGTCCTTCGAGGTGAACTCGATCGTCACGACGGCGCCCTTGCCCTTGCCCGTCGCTTCGTCCTTGCCCTTGTCGAAGATGCCGGTGACGACGCCTTCGTTCACCACCGTGCCCTTGATGGGGAAGGGGGTGGTGAGGATTTCCGTGTACTGCTCCCCGTGGAGGAGCATCATGGGATTAAAGGAGAGCCCCGGAAGGCCCATGATCTGGCCCAGGCCCGCGAACACGGGGATGACCCCGTAGGTGGGCAGGGCCTTCAAACCGTTTTCGTAGGTGTATTGAAGGACTTTCTTCTTGTCCGTCTGGTCCTGGCCCACGCCCACCCCTACGCCGAGTGCGTAGAGAATGAGCTTGTCGGCATCCCAGGTGAACTCGCTCTCTTTTAGTTTGGCGCCTACGGCTTTGCTCGGGTCCATCGGCATGGGGTTTTCCTCCCGGAAGTTTTTTTGAAGAGCCCGGACCGGCAAGATTGACTCGCCAGTCAACGGGCGGCGATTCTAGAGAGCCTTGGCCCCCCAAGTAAAGACCTGGGGTAAAGGGGGCTTACTCGATAGGGGGGAATTCCCATGGCCGATACCTTTTCGCTCGCGCACACGCTCGAAGCCGTCACCGGGGCCCTTGCGGACCAGGAGGCCATCGTCTGGCGGGGAAGGCGCCTTGCGTACGGAGAGCTCCGTTCCCGCTCGCGGCGCCTCGCCAACTACCTGCGCTCCAAGGGGCTTGGAAAAATCCGCAAGGAAAGAAAAGACCTGGAGAACTGGGAATCGGGCCAGGACCACATCGGCCTCTATCTTTACAACTGCAACCAGTACATCGAGGGAATGTACGGGAGTTACCTCTCCCGCACGGCGAACTTCAACGTGAACTACCGCTACGTGGGGGAGGAACTCCGCTACCTCCTCAACGACGCCAAGGCCAAGGCGATCATCTACCACGCGAGCCTCGCGCCGACGCTCCGGCAAGTCCGCAAAGACGTTCCTTCTCTTGAAGTCCTTCTTCAAGTGGCCGACGAATCCAAGGAACCGCTTCTGGAGGGGGCCGTCGATTACGAAAAGGCGATCGAATCGGTTTCCGACGAAAAGCCCGCGTGCGAACCCTCGCCCGACGACCTCTATATCCTCTACACGGGCGGTACGACGGGCATGCCCAAGGGCGTCCTCTGGCGCCAGGAGGACATCTTCTTTGCCGCCATGGGCGGGACGCTCCAGACGGGGCAGAAAGTCGCTTCGCTCCAGCAGATGATCACGGTGGCGAAAAGCATGGGGAAATTCGCCCGGGCCATTCCCGTGCCGCCCTTCATGCACGGGGCGGCCCACTGGTACGCCCACATGGTCCTCCACGGCGGCGGGACGATCTTCCTGCCCGATCACACGGAACGGATGGACCCGGATGAAATCTGGTCGCTGATGGAAAAAGAGAAGGTGACGACCATGCTGATCGTGGGTGACGCCTTCGCGGTGCCGCTCCTCGACCAGCTCAAGAAGAAAACCTACGACATCAAGGCCTTCATGGCCCTGGGGAGCGGCGGGGCCATCCTCTCGCCCCATTACAAAGAGGAGTTTCTCAAGCACTTTCCAAGGCTCGTCATCCGCGACGCCGTGGGCTCTTCCGAGTCCGGCGGACAGGCGGTCATCACGAGCGGGATGGGCCAGAAAGTCTCCGGGAAATTCCAGATGGGGGCGGGCTCCACGGTTTTGAGCCAGGATTTCTCGCGGGAACTCGCTCCGGGAGACCCGGAGAGCGGCTGGCTCGCCCGCCGGGGGCACATCCCGCTCGGCTACCTGAACGACCCGGAGAAGACGAGGAAGACTTTCCCGATCATCGCAGGCACCCGCTACTCGGTTCCCGGCGACCACGCGGTCTACGAAGCCGACAAGACCATCACGCTCCTGGGGCGCGGCTCCGTGTGCATCAACACGGGCGGGGAGAAGGTCTACCCCGAGGAGGTGGAGAAGATCTTGAAGCTCCACCCCGACGTCTACGACGCGGTGGTCGTGGGAACGCCCCATCCCAAGTGGGGCCAGCAGGTCTCGGCCGTGCTCGTCGGGCGGCAGGGGAAGCGCCCCTCCCTCGACGAGCTCTCTTCCCACTGCGCCGGGCACCTGGCGGGGTACAAAGTCCCCCGGAAAATCGTCTGGGTGGATGAAATGGTCCGGAGCCCCTCGGGCAAGGCCGATTACCGCTGGGCGTCCAAGACGGCCCAGGAAACGGCTTAAACAACGGTGCTTGCGGCCGCCGGGGGTGCTACTCTCCCGGGCCGCAGCATGGAATCGCAAGCGTCCACTTCTCCCGCGCCCCCGAAGGCCGCCCGCAGGCGCTGGCCCCTCTTTTGGGCGGCCGCCGCGGTGGTTTACGTGCTCGGCCGCCTGTGGATGGACATGGGCGGCGCCGACCCGAATGCCGCCGGGAACGTCCAGGTCCGCAACCAGGTCCTCCTCCTCTGCGACGAAATCAACAATCAGCGCCGGCTCGGGAAATCCCTGGACGAAGCTTTCCGCCTCGCTACCGAAGAGGCCCGCCGTTCGCCTTCGATGGCGGAGTACTCCTACTACCTCTCCGCGAGCGAGGAGCGCTTCCAGGCCCACGGTCCCCGGTCGGCCATGCGTTTTGAAGACGGGCTCCAGTTCGCCGATGAACGGGCGCCTCTGCCGGAGTACGACATCCTGGGGGGGCGCTACCGGCTTCTCGCCGTGCGGCGGCTCGGAGAGGGCAGGCGCGCCGAGGTCTGGCAGGTGGACCAGGACCGGAATTTTTCGGTCGATGCGTACTGGCTTGCTTTGCCCGAAAACTGAAGGGAACCGGGCGGGCGGCGCCTTGCGCCCCTCCTGCGGGTACTGCTAGAAAACCCCCGTTTTCCTTGAGAAATCCCTGGCTGGCTGCGGGGTTCCGAAAAGGCCTTCGTTCATGAAAATCACGTGCAGCGCTTGTGGCTCGAAGTACCAGCTCGACGACGCCAAGATCAAGGGCAAGACCAAGAAGTTCGGCGTCAAGTGCCCGAGCTGCCAGAAGGTCATCGTCGTCCACCCCGACGGGACGGTGGAGCCCCCCGCCGGAGCCGCCTCCGAGGCGCCCCCCGAATCGCCTCCCGCCGAATCTCCCGCCGCGGGAGACCCTTTTAGCGATATCAATTTCGATCAGATCGGAAAGGGAGGCGGCAAACCGGCCGCCCCAGCGGCCCCTCCTCCCGCGGCCGGCGGCGACGACCCATTCAATTTCGACGCGGCGGAAGCCCCTTCGGCTCCTCCCGCGGCGGCTCCCCCGCCGCCTCCGGAGCCCGCGAGCGATCCGTTCGATCTTTCCGCTGCTCCGCCCCCCAAGGCGGCGGCTCCCAAACAGGACGATCCTTTTGATTTCGGAAACGTGGATCTTTCCTCGCAGGGTTCCGCGCCTCCGGCAGCTCCCTCCGCTCCGGCGTCGAGCGATCCCTTCGATTTCGGCGTTCAAGAGTCCTCCGGTGGTGGGGGAGGCGGCGGTGGTGCTGCCGCTGCCGGTGGCGGCGATTACGGCAACGTGGACCTGGGCGGCGGGGAAGACACTTCCGGCCTCGACGACCTGGACAAGATGGACAAGGAGATCGAGAAGGAAGCGGCTTCCGGCGGCGGGAACGTTTTCGGGGAAGGGGCGGGGGCGGGGAGCTACCGCCTCAAGAACGCCCGCGGCCAGGTGGCCGGCCCCTTCACGGTGGACGCCATTCGCGAGTTCTCCATTCAGGGGAAATTCACCGGGCAGGAGGAAATCTCCCGCAACGACGGCCCCTGGCTTTCGGTCTCGGTCCTCACGGAGTTGCCCGATCTAAAGACGGTCAATCTCGACTCCTACCTCTCGCAGGCCTCCGCGGCCGCCGCCCCCGAGATGGACGGCTCCATCGGCTTTTCCGAAGAAGAAATGTCCATGGGCACGGGGATGGCGAAGGCCAAGAAGCGCCCCACGCCCAAGTGGGTCATGCCCGCGGTGGCGGGTTTGATCGTCCTGCTCCTGGGGGGCGCGGGCGGATGGTACTGGTGGGCCTACATCCGCGAAATCCCCATCGGGGAACTCACCGACGCGAAGATCACCGAACTCGTGCAAACGAACCGCACGCCGACGGATTCCCGGGCGGCGCTCAGTGAACAGGCATACACGGAAGCCGACGCCATCCTGGACCGCTACGCGGTCGAGGAATTCCCGCAGGCCGAGGCGGCGCTGCTTACTTCGATCCAGAAGAATCCGACGAATCACAAGGCCCTGGCGCGGCTTGCCTGGCTTTCCGTCGAGTGGGCGGACGTGCTTGGAGCCAAAGAGCGGCTTGCCCGCGCGAACGCCCTTTCGGGCCTTGCGAAGCAATACGACGCGGGACTTCCTGAAAGCGCGATCGCGGCCGCCCGCCTGACGCTCGCCTCCGGCAAAGTGGAAGAGGCCGTCAAACAGGCGGAGCAGGCGGCCGCCGCCCACCCACGGGTGGTAGATGCCAAGACCCTCCTGGCACGGGCCCTCATTGCCAAGGGGGATTACGCCGGGGCGGACAAAGCCCTCGAAGAAGCCCTGGCCATTGAAGCCGAAGATCAGCTCGCGCTTTTGACGTTCGCCCTTTCCAAGGAGCGCCAGCGCCTCTTCGACGACGCGGCTGCCCGATACGAGCAGGCCATCGCTTCCCGGCCCGGCAACCTCTGGCCCAAGTTCCAGAAGGCGCGCCTGCGGTACGTCCGCAAGGATTACACCGGGGCCCAGGAGACCATGGCCGAAGTGACGGCGAGTCCCGCTCTGGCGAAGGTGTCCGACCTCAACGTGACGGTGCGGGTGCTCGAGTCGGCCATCGTGCTGGCCCTGGGCCAGTCCAAGGAAGCCCTCGACATCCTGAGCCAGGCCGAGCGCGCCGCTCCCGGCCGCGCCGACGTGACGACGGCCAAGGGGGACATCCTCTTCAAGACCGAGCGTTACGCCGAAGCCCTTCAGGAATACCAGAAGAGCATCACCGCCGATTCCAAGTACATGCCGGCCCATCTCAAGCTCGGGAAGACCAAATTCTACCTGGGCGACAACGAACAGGCCGAAAAATCGCTTCGCGACGCGCTCAAGATCGATCCCGAAAGTACGGAAGCCAGCCTCCTCCTGGGCCAGACACTCGTGCGCCTCAAGAAGTTCGACGAGGCCCAGAAGGCTTTCGATGAAGTGGTGGCGCGGGAGCCCAACAACGCGGTGGCTTACGCCGAGATGGGCCGGATGCTCGCGGCCAAGGACGAGAAGGACGCCGCGGCCGCCATGTTCCAGAAGGCCGTCGAACTCGATCCCACGAACGCCTCCGTGTTCCTGACGATGGGGGAAATCCTCCGGGACTTGGGGCGCACCGAGGAAGCGCTCTCCCACGCCCAGAAGGCGGCGGAACTGGCGCCCGAATCAGTGGAGGCCAAGGTGCTCCTGGGCCGCCTCTATTACGTCCAGAAACGCTATGCCGATTCCGTCGCACAGCTCTCGGGCGCCCTGGAGGCGAGCCCCCGGAACGTGAGCCTATTGATCGACCTGGCCAAGGCGCGCCGGGCGGAGAGGGATTTCGCTGCGGCCCGCAAGGACCTGGAAGCCGTCAAGGAAATCCAGGCATCGAACGCCGAGGGGCGTTACCTCCTGGGCCGCACGCTCTTCGATCTGGGCGATGCTCCGGCGGCCGAAGGGGATTTGAGCCGGGCGGTCGCCATCGACGACAAGGTGCCCGAATACTTCTTCTGGTTCGGCCGCGTGCTCCACGCCCAGAGCAAGTACCGCGACGCCCAGCTCCAGTTCGAAAAGGCGATCAAGCTCGACGAGAAATACGTCGATGCCCATTACTGGCTCGGCCTCACCTACGCGGTACAAGGGTCCATGGGGAAGGCCAAGATCGAATTCGAGCAGACCGTGGACATCGCCCCCCGCCACGTGGATGCGATGGTGGAACTCGGAACTATCTGCCAGGACTTCGAGAAGGATTCGGAGCGGGCCTTGCGGCTCTTCAACGACGTGATCCGGATCGACCGCCGGAACGCCCGGGCCCCGTTCAACATCTGCCGGATCTACCAGGACCAGCGCAAGCCCGATCTGGCGGCGCCCAAGTGCGAGGCGGCCATCAAGATCGATCCCACCTTGTGCGAGGCGCACGTCGAACTGGGCTATGCCTACGCCGCCTTGAACAAGACGAAGAACGCGTGCGGCGCCTGGCGGAAGGCCCTCAAGTGCACCAAGCTGGAGGACATCCGCCGCCAGGACGTCCAGGACCAGATCGACACCCAGTGTCAGTGATACGCGGGGAACAGCATGAAAGTCCGTTGTCCGAAATGTTCTAGTACTTACGATCTCGATCCGGCCAAGATCGCCCCGGCGGGCATCAAGGTCCGCTGCCCTTCCTGCAGCCATGTTTTCATGGTGAAAAAGAAGGAAGCCGCCGCCCCGGGAAGGACCGGCGGAAGTTCCGGTGCGGACGAAGCCATCGCCCTCGACGATTTCGCGCCGGACGCGGGGCCCGCGGCCGCTCCCAAGCCGGCAGCAGCCCCCAAGGCCGCCCCGCCCCCGCCACCGGCTCCCAAGGCGGCGCCTCCCGCTCCGCCTCGTCCCGCAGCGCCGCCCCCTCCGGCCGCCGCCCCGAAGGCGGAGGTTCCCTCCGAACCCATTTCGGAAGGGGCTTTTACGGGCGAAGGGCAATGGCGGGTCAAGAAAAGCGGCTTGGGCCTCGTCTACGGCCCCGCCGACATGGACACGCTCGAGTCGTGGATCAAGGCCGAGCGCGTCGGCCGGCAGGACCAGTATTCCCTCGATGGGGGAGCCTGGCTCCCGCCCTCGACCTTCGAGGTCGTCGCCAAGAAACTGCACATTCCCTACGAAGGGCCGCCCCGTTCGGCCGCCGTCCCGGCCGCTTCGAAACCGGTCACCACCATGCCGCCATCTCCCAAACCGGCCGCCCCAAGGCCGGCCCCCGTCCCGTCGATGCCGCCGGAGATGGCCCCGGCCGCCGCGGGGTTCGACGTTCCCGCGGCCGAAGACCCCTTCGCCGAGCCGCCCCCCAAGCCCAAGAAGAACTGGGGCCCCGTCATCGGCGCGGCCACGGGGGGGATTCTCGTCATCGCCGTCATCGCTTGCGCGGCGGTCTATTTCCTCGCGCCGAGCGACGCGGCCGAGCGGGAGCAATATCTCACTACTATTCCGTCTTTTCTCCACCCGATCGCCAATTTGGCGCCGGTGGATGCGGTACCCGTCATCCCGCCGCCGCCGGTGGTGGAAGAGCCCAAAGACCCGGTTTCGGAACTCGCCAAGAAGGTTCCGGGAACCCAGGAAGGGCCCTACCGGGAAGCGGTGATCTCTTTCTACCGGGATTCGGTCGAAGGGTACAAGCGCGCGGCCGAGGGCCTCGCCGCCATTGCCGAACAGGCCCAGGGAGCGGCGCCCCAGGTGAAGGGACTTCACGTGATCGTCCGGGCCATGGCCGCCTATCGGGGCATGGCGGACGGCGACAAAACGCAAATATTTGAAGCGCTTCTCATCGAGAGCCAGGCGCTCAAGGATGCTTCTCCCGCGGATTCGTTCGCTTTGGATGCTTATGCTTTCTCTCTCCTCGGTCTCGGGCGCGGGGAGGAGGCGGGAGCGGTCGCGGAGGAGAGCCTTCGGGCTGCGCCAAACGGCGTCATCGCCCGCTATATTCGGGCCCAGGTCCGCGCTCCCGGCATTCAGGATCTCGAAGAAGCCGTCCGAATCGAACCCCGGTTCAACGCGGCGGCGCTCATTCTCGCCCAGTTCCGGCTGGACGCCGGAGACGTGGCGGGCGCGAGGGATTTGATCGGCAAAATCCTCGAGCGTATGCCCGATCACGCGGCGGCTTTGGAATTCTACAAGACGAAGCTCGAACCCCTGGGTACGGGAGAGGCGGCGGTTCCATCCGAAGCGGCTTCCGGGGAAGTGGCCGCCGCTGGTGGTCCTCCCGCGGCACCGTCCGGGGGAGCGTCTTCGCCCAAAGATTCCGCCGGCGTCCCTGCGGAAGACCCTTTCAAATTGTTCGAGTCCGGAAAAGCCCTTTTCGAGAAGAGGGACTACGTCCAAGCCGAACGGGTTTTCCTCAAAATCCTCAATAATTACTACGAGCAAGTGGGCCTCAAGAACGCGGCCCTCATTCACTTCCTGCTCGGCGAAATCTACCGGTTGACGGGGAAGAACGATCTGGCCAAGGCGCAGTACGAAGCCTCGCTCCAGATCGCCCCGAGCTTTGGGAAAGCCCGGCAGGCGCTCGATTCGATCACCGGGGCTTCCGCCCCGCCTCCGGCGGCGGCAGCTCCACCCCCGCCGCCTCCACCCGCTCCGGCGCCCGCCCAGCCGGCCGCCGAGCCTCCCGCGCCGCCCCCGGCCGATGCCGCGGTTTCGGCGCCACCGGCCCAGTAAGCCGTTTTTCCTGTTTAGAGGGAGAGGGTTCTCGGAAACGTTTCGCTCACCCGCACCGCACGGGAACGCCCCGCTTTGAGAGGAAATCCCGGAGCCGCTGGCTTACTTCTTCCGGAATGTCCTCGCAGGGTGTCTTTTTCCCAAGTTCAACCGCCTTGCGGTAGCTCACGATGTAGTCCTCGCAGGGGGGGCAGTGGCCCAGGTGCGCTTCGAGGGCCTTGGCCGTGGCGGCCGGAAGGGCGCCCTCGACGTAATCGAAGAGAAGCTTTCCGATGTCGCGGCACCCCGGCTCGCCGCACCCGGCTTCGGCGGGCGAGGGGCGGGAAGCGGTTTTCTTCTTCGCGGCTTTTTTGGCGGGCTTTTTCCTAGTGGGCATGGTCTTTTTCCTTCCCGAAATACGGAGCCAGGGCGTCGCGGAGCTTGAGGCGCGCCCGGTGAAGGCGGGATTTGACGGCCGGGACCTTGAGGCCGAGCGCGCCGGCCACTTCTTCGTTCGAAAGTCCCTCGACGTCCCTCATGACGAACACAGCCCGGTAATCCTCGGGGAGGCCGGCCACCGCTTCGTCGATGCGGCGGACGGCCTCGCCGGAAAGCACGCGGTCCTCGGGAAGGAGGGGCGGCGGTTCGCCGTCCACGGCGGAGGCGGGGTTTTCGATTTCCGGGAGATGGTCCTCCAGGGGTTCTTCCTTCCGGCGGCGCTTGCGCAGGTGCATGAGGGCGGCGTTGGCCGTGACCCGGTAGATCCAGCTCGAAAGGGCGGATTCCCCATGGAAGGTGCCGATTTTCCGGAAAACCTGAAGGAAAACGTTCTGGGTGACTTCCTCGGCGTCGGCGCGGTTCCGGGTGAACCGGAAGGCGAGCCGGTAAACGCGGTCCTCGTAATCGGAGAGGAGCTTCTCATACGCTTCGGGGGCGCCCTGCTGAAGCGCGCGTACGAGCGCCCGTTCGGGCCCTTCGGCAGGGGCCTGGCGCTTTTTTTTAGGATGCGGCCTGGCCGTCAAAGGGTTCCCTCGATCCGCCGGACTTCGCCGCGCAGCCACGCCGCCGCCGCCTGGACCTCTCCGGCGTCCTTGCCCCGGACGACGAGTTCGACCCGGGGGGGCCGTTCCTCGATGTGAGGATAGGACCCGATGGCGAGGCCGGGAAAGCGCTCTTCGGCCTGGGCAAGCGAGGCGGCCAGGAGGGATTCGCCCGCCCGCGTCTCCATCCGCTCGACGTGCCAGGGCGCTCCCGAGAGGAATTCCCGTTGGGAAGGGAACATGGCGTGCACGAGGGCGGGGACGCCCGGGAGCACGATCACTCTCCCCACGCGGAACGTGGGGATGTGGTTGACCGGGTTGTAAATGAGCGAAGCCCCCCGGGGCAGGTCCGCGAGCGTAAGGCGCGTTGGATTGATGCGGGAGCGGTAGAAATTCCGGACGATGGTTTCGGCTTCCGCGTGGCGTTCGAGGGGAACGTCCAGGGCTTTTGCCACGGCCGGCCGCGTAACGTCATCGGGGGTGACGCCGATTCCGCCGGTCGTCACCACCCAGTCCGTCCGTTCGAGGCCCGCCCGCACTTCGGCGGCGACCAGACCCAGATCGTCCCGGATCACGTGGCAGTACTCGAGCCGCGCGCCCCACTCGAAAAGTGCCCGGGCGATAAAGGCGATGTTCTCGTCGGTGACTTCGCCCGAGAGGACTTCCGTTCCGATCACGAGGAGCGAAACAACCGGCGTGCGGGGATCACGGCTCACGGGGGGGATTGTGTACGTAAAAAAGCCCCCGTTTCCAGGCCGGGGGCTTGTGAATACGTAAGGAGAAACGAAGAAGGGCTACTTCGACGCCTTGCGGGCTTTGTGGGCCTGGCGGAGGGCGGCCTTGCGAGCCTTGCGGATCTTCAAGATGGCGCCGACCGCTCCCGGGACCGCCCCTTCGACGAGGAGGAGGTTCTCCTCGGGGCGCACCTGGAAGACGCGGAGGTTCGAGGCCGTCACGCGGTCGGAACCCATGTGGCCCGGAAGGCGCTTTCCCTTCCAGACCTTTCCGGGTTTTTCACGGGCGCTGATGCCGCCGGGGTGACGGCGGTATTCGTGGGTGCCGTGGGTCATCTTGAAGCCGGCGTAGTTGTGCCGCTTCATGACGCCCTGGAATCCCTTGCCCTTGCTCGTGCCCGTGACGTCCACGAGTTCACCCGCCTGGAAGACGTCGGCTTTGATCTGTTGGCCCACTTCGAACTTGGCCGCATCCCCGGCGGGGAGGCGCAGTTCCGCGAGGTGGCGGGCCGGCGTCTGTCCGGCTTTCTTGAAGTGCCCGAGCATGGGCTTGTTCACGCGGAAGGACTTCACTTCGCCGAAGCCCACCTGGACGGCGTCGTAGCCGTTGTCGTCCTTGGTGCGCTTGGCGACGACGGTGCAGGGCCCCGCCTCGATCACGGTGCAGGAAACTTTGCGGCCGTCCTCGGCGAAGAGGCTGGTCATTCCGAGCTTGCGCCCGAGCAGGGACGCGGTGTACGTCTTGGACATGGGTTTGTTCCC
>JBFLVN010000048.1:0-17002 GCA_040758475.1 Bdellovibrionota bacterium | reverse complement strand
TGCCCAGGCGTTCGAGGCGCTTCTTGTGCTCGTTCTTGATCCGGCCCAGGAGGTACTCGAACTGGTCCTCCGGGGTCGTATCCAGGAGTTTCTTGCCGGGGATGAACTCCACGTTTTCAAACAGGTGGGAGAAGCGCTTCATTTGCTCTCTCATGACCGTGGCGTTGGCCTTGAGCACTCCCCGGAACGTCTCCACCATGTAGTGGGTCATTCCTTTGATCGTGTCCTGGATGTCTTTGCGCTTCTCGGGGAACTGCTTGACCAGTTTCCCGAGGCGGTTCTCCCCGAAACCCACGTGGCGGCGCTCGTCGGCGATGACGCCTTCGAGGACCTGGGCCCCCACGGGGTCCATGAACTGGGCCTGCATGCGGGAGAACTCGAAGACGCTGAAGGCCATTCCTTCCAGGATGATGTTCTGCCCCGTGATGGCGGAGACGAAATCCTTCTTATCGACCTTTTCGAGGAGCACTTCTGCGAACTTGACGAGGTTCTTGTTCACGTGGCTGCCGATGAAGGCTTCGCGCTCCTCGGCGGTTTTGAGGCCCAGGTCCATCATCCGGTGGGTGAAAATTTCCACGTGGCGCCCTTCGTCGAGGGTCTGGGTCGAAAGGAAGATTTTCGAGGCTTCGTCGGGCATGGCGTTGATGAGGCCCGAAGAGGCGGCCAGGGCGGCCCGTTCGCCGGCGACGAAATGGGCGTTGCCCATGAGCACCTGTTCCCGGGTGATCTCGTCTTCGAAGATGAAGGGGTTTTCCTTGGTTTGCGCCTTGTGGCCATAGGTGGTTTCGTTCAGGTAGCCCTGGGGGCAGGCCCGGAGCCACCGGTCGATTTCGTAGATGGATTCGCTCGATTCGGCTTTGACAGGCATGATTTGCTTCTCCTTCGCCGGCCGGCCGGCCGGCTTTTTTTAAGGGTTTAAGGAAACAGAGCCGCTTTTACTTTCCTTCGATGGCCTGCAGGATCTTGTCTTCCTGGGCCGCCCATTCCTTGTCGTAGACCGACCATTCGCCTTCCTCGACGTCGACCTCGCGCACCAGCGTGCGGCCGCGCGAGAGGACGAACCAGACGAGGGGCAGCACGCCGCCGAAGAGGAACACGACCCCTCCGATCGTCCGGAGCCAGGTGAGGGCCTGCCACACGGGGCCCGTCACGAACTCGTTCGTCCGGGCGAACCACAGGCCGTGCTGGACGACGGCCGCGAGCTGGTAGAGGCCCACGGGGAAGAGGTCCAGGGTCATCATCAGGATGATCCCGATCTGGAGCGCCCAGAAGATGGTCCGGATCAGCTTTTCGTTCCAGGCTTTTCTCGGGAACAGGTGCTGGCAGCAGAAGAGCGCGCCCGCGAGCGCCACGTTCCCCTTCACGCCGAACATGGCGGCGTGGGCGTGGTTGCCGGTGAGGTAAGTGGAGTGCTCGAAGTAATTGATGATGGGCAGGTTGATGAGCGAGCCGAACACCCCGGCGCCGATGATGTTCCAGAAATTGACGGCCAGAATGAAGAGCCACACGCCCTCCATGACGAATTTCTGCTTGCCTCCAGCCTGATGCTCTCCGGCCCGGACTTTCTCATTCCGCATCCGCCAGGCGTCCAGGGTGATGAGTAGGAGCGGGAGCACTTGCAGGGTGGAGAAGACGCTCCCCAGCGCGATGATCCCCGTCGGCTTGGCGATCCAGTAGAAGTTGTGCGAGATGCCGACCGTCGCGGTGACGAGGAACATCATGACGGCCAGGAAGATGACCCGTTCCGCCATGGCCCGGTTGATGAGGCCCATCTGGACGAGCATGTAGCCGACGATGCAGGTGGTGAAGACCTCGAAGGTCACCTCGACCCACATGTGCACGGTCATCCAGCGCCAGTAATCCGAAATGGCGAAGTTGGCCTTGGAGGTCGCTCCCAGCCCGAAGAACAGGAACAGGACCATGATCGCGCTGCCGTAGAACAGCCACGCGGGAACGGACCAGAGGTTCTGCTTCGTGATCCAGGGCCGCACGCCCCGGAAGATGATGACGATCCAGAGGACGAAGGCACCCAGCATGAGGATGTGCCAGAACCGGCCCAGTTCCATGAACTCCCAGCCCTGGCTGCCGAACCAGTAGGACATCCAGTCGTTCTTGAGGAGGCCCTTCTGGCCCGCGTAGATGCCGAAGAGCGCGCCCGCCCCGACGATCACGCACAGCGCGAAGAGCGTTTCAATCAGGAATCGCTGCCCTTTGGGCACGCGCGAGAGGCGGGGGAGGAAGAAAATCGTGTATCCGACCCAGCACATGAAGAACCAGTAGATCTGTACGATGGTGTGCCAGGACCGGACGACGTTGAAGGGGATGGAGAGGCCAAGGAAGCTCACGATCAGCGTGCCCGGCCCGCCTTTGATGAAATCCTCCGCGCCCAGGATTCCCGCCAGGACCTGTACGAGGAACAGGACCACGGCGAAGGCGAAGAATTTGTAAGTAGCCCTCTGGGTCGGGCGGACGAAGTCATAGCCCTTCTCCAGTTCGATGGTGGTGAGCGTGCCGCCTTCGGCGCCGTTGAACGGATCGCCGGGAAGCTCCTTCATCTGGCCGTAGACATAGAGGACCAGCATGGTTCCCGCGAACAGCGCGAGAATCGAGAGGAAGCTCCAGAAGATGGTCGGCATCGTCGGGTGGTTGGCCGCGGCGGGATCGTAAGGCCAGTTGTGCGTGTAGCTGTAGGTCTCGCCCGGCCGGTTCGCCCCGGAAACCCAGCCTCCCCAGAAAAAGAACGCCGTGAGCGCCTTGAGGTCTTCGGGATCGGTGATGTAGTTGGGAAGGGTGAACGCTTCCGAATAACTCGAATCGGTGAACATCCGGGTGTAGTGCGTAATCAGTTCGTTGTACGCGAAGATCTGCGCGTCGTTGATCTGGATCAGGCCGCTTTTGGGATCGTACCCGTTGCCGTGGATCTCGCGCTGGACCCGTACCTCGATCCCGCCCGTGTCGTCTGCGGTGAGCTCGCGCTGCTTCTTGATTTCGCCTTCGTAGAAGGAGCGCATGGAGACCACCGTCCGGTGCAGGGAGTCGGCGGTGAAATCGGGCCCCCGCTCGGCGCCGTCGCCCCAGAACGAGCCCCAGGACATGAGCCCCCGGATGTGGAAGAGTTCCTTGCCGCGCTGGATCTGCTCGACCGGAATCACCGTTTCCCCGGTGGACGAGACGAAGTTGCCGATGGGCGGCGCCCCCGAGTAAGTCCACGAGCCGAGCGCCAATAGCCCGACGATGCTGATTCCGCTGACGATCGCGAAATGCAGCCACCAGGTCTTCTTGTTGAGAAGCCACTGCGCGAAAGTTTTCTTCTTGTTCCCGTTTCCGGCCATAACATTCTCCTCCTCGGATAAAAGTCCGGAGCCTAGCGGCTGAAAATACGCCGGCCGCCTGGGTTGATCAATCCGCCGATCGCTTCAATTACATAGAGCAAATGAATGATTATGAGATGGTGACTGTGGCCGCAGTGCGCTGCCTTGCGGGAAAAGCTACGCCGCCGGAATTGCGTGATTCGCGATTCCGGAGCCGGGACCCGGCGGGAGCGGCGTGGAAGCTACGCGCCCGCGGCCGCCTCTTGCGGAATAAGCCGGTTCGCGTAGGCGACGGCTTCGAGCCGGGAATGAACCTTGAGCTTGCTGAAGATGTTCTGGACGTGGTTTCTTACGGTGGCCCGGCTGATGGAGAGCCGGTCGGCGATGTCGGCTGTGGTGGCGCCGGTCCGCATGAGCCCGATAACTTCTAATTCGCGTTGAGTCAGTTTATCGGAAAGACCTTCCGCCGAATCGCCAAGTCCCGCGGGCTCTCCCTGAGAGAGCTGTTTGCGGACGAGCGCGCCGATCTGCCGGGCGGCCGTGACGTCCCGGAAGAGGTGGACGACCGTTGGAATCCGCCCGTCATTGGAGGGGAAGGAGATGCAGCTGACGTCGAGCCACACCGTCTCCCCCGCTTTCGTGCGGGTCATCATGTCGAAATGCTGAACGGCCTCTCCTTCGCGGAGTTGCCCCTTGATGGGGCAGGGCCACGAGCAAATCCGGTTGCCGCTGCCATCGCGGCCGCAGAAGATTTCCCGGCAGGGCCGGCCGGCCACTTCCGCGGCGGAGTATCCCAGGATGTTTTCCGCCGCCTCGTTCCAGAAGAAGATTTCCCCTTCCGGCCCGCTGACCCAGACGCCGTCGGCCGTGTTCGCGAAGAGTTGCGCCATGTCTTTTTGCCACTTCACGATTTCAGTTCCCTCTCTTTAATTAAAGATACCCAAGCTCTTTGCATCACCCTCAATTTGGAAGAATCACCCATCTTTAAATAAGTCCACGGGAAGAAACCGCCTCGACTGGCCAATCAGCCAGTTCGAGTAAAACAAAGTTTTATCTAGATGAGACGGGAGCCGGTATGATCTAGATCAGGAAGGGCAGGAGCCTGCAGGGAGCAGCCATATCATCATATAAGGCGTTGGGGCATCGTGTTGAGCCAGGGGCTATCCCGCCACCGCCCGGACGATTTTCACCGCCGCGTAGCTGATGGCCCCGCAGATGGGGAAGGTGAGAATCCAGGCCACGACGAGGTTGAGGGTCACGCCCCACCGGACGGCGGAAGCGCCACGGGCGGCGCCCACGCCCACAATGGAGGTCGAGATCGTGTGGGTGGTGCTGAGGGGAATTCCCAGGCGCGAGGCGATTTCGATGGTCGAGGCGGCGGCCAGCTCGGCCGCGAAGCCCTGGTGGGTTTCGAGCTTGGTTACCTTCATGCCGAGGGTCTGCATGATCTTCCAGCCGCCGGTAAGGGTCCCCAGGGCCATGACGGCGGCGCACAGGAGGATGACCCATAGAGGGATATGGAATTCGGGCAAGACGCCGCCCAGGACCAGGGCGAGGGTGAAGGCGCCCATGAACTTCTGCCCGTCGTTCGACCCGTGGCCGAAGGCCATGAAGGCCGAGGAGAGAATTTGAAGGAAACGGAAGTTCTTCTTCGCTGGGCCGCGCCGGGCGTTCCGGAAAATCCAATAGATGGCCAGCATGACGAGGAACCCCCCCGCCGCGCCAAGCGCGGTCGAAAAAAGGAGTCCTTTGCCGACCTTGATCCACCCGTCCAGCACGAGGACGTCCGGCCCAGCCGTCGCCATCCCCGCGCCAGCAAGTCCCGCCACGAGGGCGTGGGATTCGCTCGTGGGGATTCCCCACCGCGCGGCCACCGTGGACCAGATGACGATGCCGCACATGGCGGCGCCGACGGTCGTCAGGTCGACGAGCTTGGGATCGATGATCCCTTTTCCGATGGTCGAGGCGACGGCCGTTCCCGAAAGCACGCCAGCCAGGTTGAGAATCGCCGCCAGGATGACGGCTTGCCGGGGTGAGAGGGAGCGCGTCGAGACGACGGTGGCGATGGCGTTGGGCGCGTCGGTCCAGCCGTTGACGAATTCGGCGGCCAGGATGAGTCCCAGGACGCAGACGAGGCCGAAGGAGATGTCGGGGATTGGCACGGGTTTCTCTCCGTTGTCCGGGAAGTTTTCAGCCGTGCTTTAAAACGATGGCTTCGATGACGTGGGCCACGCGCTCGCACTGATCGGTGGCTTCTTCCGTGATTTCGAAAAGTTCCTTCCATTTAAGGATGGCGATGGGGTCTTTTTCTTCCGAAAAGAGCTTTCCGATGGCTTGCCGCAGGAGCTGGTCCCCTTCGTTTTCGAGCCGGTTGATCTCGATCAAACAATCCATGATGGGCTGGGGTTTTCCGATCTGCCGGAGGCCCGAGACGGCCCGGCGCACCTGTTCGGCGCACAGGCCCAGGAGCTGGGCAAAAGCCTTCATCTCCTCGGGAACCGTGTGGACGTTGAAGAGGACGAGGCGCTGGGTGGCCGCATCCACGGCGTCCATGATGTCGTCGAGGCGCGTGATGAGGGCGTGGATGTCCTCCCGGTCGAGCGGCGTGATGAACGACGTGTAGAGCTTGGCGAGCGTCTGGTGCGTCACCTTGTCGGTTTCGTGCTCGATTTCCTTTACCTTGCGGGCGTTTTCCCGGAAATTGGCCGGGTCTTTGAGGAGGGTCTGGAAGGCGGCGATCCCCTCGGCGATGTGGGCGGTCGATTGGTCGAAGAGGTCGAAGTATTCGTCGTTCTTGGGAAACAGGCTCATGGCGCCCTCCAGGTTTTGGGGAAAGGTCCCGCAGGCGCGGGCCTAGTAACACCGTCGTTACAATTTCGTCAACGATGTGACGATGTAAAAAGCCCAAATATTTCAATGGGTTGAGAGAAAATTGGAAAATAAAAAACTTTAGTGGAGCGATAGTGCAGCCGGGGCAGGTTCGGCGGGAAGGGTGAACCAGAAGCAGCACCCGCCTTCGGAGCGGTTGTAGACGCCCACTTCGCCGCCGTGGCGGGCGATGATGTGCTTGACGATGGCAAGTCCCAGGCCCGTGCCGCCCAGTTCCCGGGACCGTCCTTTATCTACCCGGTAGAAGCGCTCGAAAATCCGGGGGAGGTCCTGCGGAGGGATTCCGAGGCCCGTGTTGGCCACTTCGACCCGGTGATCGCCCCGGGCATCCCGCTGGAGGCGAACCCAGACGTTTCCGCCCGCCGGGGTGTACTTGGCCGCGTTGTCGAAGAGGTTCGAGAGGACTTGTTCGAGGAGGCGGCGGTCGAAGGACGCCCGCGGCGGGGCGCCGCCCATATCCACGGAAAAGGCGATGGATTTCTGGGCGAAGCGTTCCCGGAAGAGGTCCGCCTGGGAGCGGATCGCTTCGGCCAGATCGCCTTCGTGGCGTTCCAAAAGGAAATCCGGACGCTCGAGCCGGGAGAGATCGAGAAGGTCGTTCACGAGGGCGCTTAGCGACTCGGCCGACCGGACGATGGCGATGGCAAAGCCATCCAGCGGCGTCTGGTTCGTGAGTTTCTTGGCGAGGGTTTCCGCATAACCGCGGATGGAAGTAAGGGGTGTTCGTAGTTCGTGGCTCACGTTGGCCACGAAGTCCTTGCGCACTTGTTCGAGCCGCTCCGTCCTCGTGATGTCCCGGAAGACGAGGACCGATCCGCGCCGCCGGCCGCCCTCGACCACCTGGGCCGCCGCGAGTTCGAAGGAGCGGGTTCCTTCGGGTTCTTCCAGAGTGAATTCCCCTTCGAAACTTTCTTTCCCGTCCCGGAGGATGGAGACGGCTTCCCCCACGATGTTCGAGCGGACGAGTTCGAGCGGAAGGCGCCGGGTGAGGTCCTGTCCTTCGAGGCGGAACATGGAGATAAAGGAGCGGTTGGCCGCCGCAAGGCGGTCCTCTTCGTCCAGGAGGACGATCCCTTCATGGACGGTCGAGAGAATGCGCTCGGCTTGCTCTTGTTCGGTCTTGAGGCGTGCCAGGAGCGCGTCGAGCCGCTCGGCCATGCGATTGAAGTTCCGGGCGAGTTCTCCCAGTTCGTCCGAGGAGCGGGCCTGGAGCCGGACGGTCAAATCCCCTTCGGTAAGGCGGCGTGTCGCTGCGGTGAGTTCCTCAACGGGTTTGGACACCTGCCGCGAGAGGAAGAAGCTGAGGAGACAGGTGAGCAGGAAGGCGATCCCCACGGCGCTCCAGACGAGGCCCCGTACGTCGGCCACCGCCTGATCGACGGCGAGGAGGGGATGGGCGAGGCGCACGACGACGGGAAAGCCCCCGACCTGGATGCGCCGCGCCACGTAGAGGAGGTCCGTGCCCACGGTGCTGCTGTGGCGCTGGGCGGAGCCCTCGCCTTGCCCGAAAGCCTCGATGACCTCCGGACGGCCGCCGTGAGGTTCGATCGCCGGGAGTTTTTCAAACGGGACCGCCGAGTCGGCCAGGACCTTTCCATCGGTGGCGATCAACGTGATCCGGGCCCGGGAATCGGCGGCGAGGGACTCGACGCGCTTTTGGAGTTCTTCCGGGGAATGGGGGCCTTGCGAGGAAAACTCCTCGATCAGGTGGCTGGTCAGAAGGAGGCGCTCGCGGAGGAGATCCTCCACTTCCCGCGTCACGCTCCGGCGCAGGGAGGGGCCGATGTAGAGGGCCGCCGCGATGGCGGCGATGGCCGATACAAAGAGCGCCCCGAGCGTGATCCGCCAATGAAACTTCACGGCTCTCCGTACTTCGTCACGTTGTAACGGTAACCGGCGCCGTGGACCGTCTCAATGATGTCGGCGTAATCGCCTAGTTTCTTCCGGAGGCGCCGCACGTGGGCGTCCACCGTGCGGGATTCGACGTCCTCGGCGTATCCCCAGACGGATTCGAGGAGGTGCTCGCGCGTCAAAAGGCGCGTCGGGTTTTCGAGCAGGAACCGCAGGAGCTTGAATTCCGTTACCGTGAGGGGAAGTTCCTCTCCGTTGATCCGGGCCCGGTACCCGGCGCCGTCCAGTTCGAGCCCCGAGACCCGGATGGTCTTGGCGCCGTCGGGGCCCTGCTGGCTTCTCCGAAGGAGCGCCCGCACCCGCAGGAGGAACTCGCGCATGCTGAAGGGCTTGGTGATGTAATCGTCCGCCCCCACCTCGAAGCCCACCACCCGGTCGATCTCTTCCCCCTTCGCTGTGAGCATGAGCACGGGAAGGCGGGCGATCGATTCGGAGGCCCGGACTCGCTTGCAGATCTCGATCCCCGAGAGATCGGGAAGCATGAGGTCGAGGATCAGGAGGTCCGGCGGTTTTGTCCGCAGGCGTTCCAAACCGTCCAGGCCGCGAGCGGCGGTTTCCACCCGGAAGCCTTCCTCCGAGAGATTGAAACGGAGGAGCTCGGAAATATCCGGATCGTCTTCGATGAGGAGTATCTTGCCGTCGGTCATGACGCCATCAGGCCCGTCCCGTGACGGACGTCCTTCCCTTCCACCCAGAAAATCACCATTTCGGCCACGTTCGTCGCGTGGTCGGCGATCCGTTCGAGGTGCTTGGAGACGAAGAGGAGCCCCACGGCCCGGCGGGCCGCCTTGGGGTCTTCGAGGATGTAGGTGAGGAGTTCCCGGAAAATCTGCTCGTTTAATTTGTCCACCGCGTCCTCGCGTTCGAGCACTTCACGGGCCTTGGCGGAGTCGTGGGCCACGAGGGCGTCGAGCGAAAGGCGGACCATGCCGCGCGCCAGTTCCGCGATCCGGGGGAGGTCGATGAGGGGCTTTAGGGGCGGCTCGGAGAGAAGGTCCTTGGAACGCTCGCCGATGTTCACCGCGAGGTCGCCCATGCGCTCTAAGTCCGTCACGATCTTCATGCAGAGCGTGATGAACCGGAGGTCCCGGGCCACGGGTTGCCGCATGGCAAGGAGGCTCAGGCAGAGTTCGTCGATCTCCCGTTCGTCCCGGTCCACTTCCACGTCGAGCTCGAAGACTTCCTGGCAGAGGGCCGAATCCCGCTCCACCATGGACCGCATGGCGATGCCGATCATCCGTTCGACCCGCGCGCCCATGGAAAGGACCCGTTCCCGCAGGTGGATGAGGTCCGCCTCGTAATGCTTGTCCGTGTGTTCCTTGACTGCCGTCACGGCTATTTCTCCATTCGTTTAAGGGATCAGCCGAAGCGTCCCGTAATGTAATCTTCCGTCTTGGAATTGGACGGGTTCGTAAAAAGTACCCGCGTCGCGTTCATCTCGACGAGTTCGCCCAGGTAGAAGAAAGCCGTCCAGTCCGAGACGCGGGCGGCCTGTTGCATGTTGTGGGTCACGATGACGATGGTGTAGCGCTCCTTGAGGTCTTCGATGAGTTCCTCGATGCGGGCCGTCGCCACGGGGTCCAGGGCCGAGCAGGGCTCGTCCATGAGGACGACCTCCGGTTCCACGGCGATGGCCCGGGCGATGCAGAGGCGCTGGTGCTGGCCGCCCGAAAGGCCCAGGGCGTTTTCGTTCAGCCGGTCTTTGACTTCTTCCCAGAGGGCGGCGGCCTTGAGGCTTTTTTCCACCGTCTCTTCGAGCCGGGCCGGATCGCTTTCGCCCAGGATGCGGGGGCCGAAGGCCACGTTCTCGAAAATGGATTTGGGGAAGGGATTGGGTTTCTGGAAGACCATTCCCACGCGCCGCCGGAGTTCGGTCACGTCCGTCGAAGGGGAGTAGATGTCCTGGCCGTGCATGAGGATTTTGCCGTCGATCCGTACGCCGTCGATCAGGTCGTTCATCCGGTTGAAGCACCGCAGGAGCGTGGATTTCCCGCACCCCGAGGGGCCGATGAAAGCCGTCACCTGATGGTTTGGAATCTTGATCGTGATGTTCTTGAGGGCGTGGGAAGAGCCGTAGTGGAGGTTCACTCCCGTGACCTCGATGGCTACTTCCCCGGCCTCGGCGATTTGGCCGGCGGCAGCGGGGGCGCCGTCCTTCCCAGCGGGCACGCGGGGGCGCAGGTCGGGAGCGCGTACGGAGCTTTCCATCTGGGCGGCGGCGTTTTCCACGTTCTTTTCTCCTTGGCTCATAAATCTAAACCGCGGACAGCTTGAATTTCTTGCGGAGCCGGTTTCTCAAAGAGATGGCCAGGAGGTTGAGCGCCACGACGATGATGAGAAGCAACAGCGTCGTAACGTACACCATGGGCCTGGCGGCGTCCACGTTCGGAGATTGGAAACCCACGTCGTAGATGTGGAAACCCAAATGCATGAACTTTCTCTCCAGGTGCAGGAAAGGCCATTGGCCATCGATGGGCAGGGAAGGGGCGAGCTTTACGACGCCCGTGATCATGAGCGGCGCTACTTCGCCGGCCGCGCGGGCGATGGCGAGAATCATGCCCGTGAGCATGGAGGGGAGGACGGCTGGAAGGACCACCCGCCACGTCGTTTCGAACTTGGTCGCCCCCAGGGCGAGCGCCCCTTCGCGCATCCCCGTGGGAATCTGGGCGAGGCCTTCCTCCGTCGCCACGATCACGACGGGGACGGTGAGGAGAGCCAGGGTGATCGATGCCCAGAGAATCCCGCCCGTGCCGAACGTCGGCGTGGGGAGGGCGTCAGCGAAGAAGATTTTGTCGATCGTCCCACCGACGAAATAAATGAGGAACCCCACGCCGAACACGCCGAAGACGATGGAGGGAACGCCGGCCAAGTTGTTCACGGCGATGCGTACGGCGCTCGTAAAGGCCCCCTGCTTGGCGTATTCGCGAAGATAAAACGCCGCCAGGACGCCAAGGGGTGTGACCAGCACGCTCATGAGCAGCACCATCACGATGGTCCCGAAAATGGCCGGGAAGATGCCGCCCTCGGTGTTCGCCTCCCGGGGGTCGTCGAAGAAGAATTCCCGGACCTTGGTGGCGTAGAACCAGATCCGGCCGAACAGGCCCATCTCGTTCGGCTGGAAGACGCGCACGATCTGGGAGAGGGGGACTTCCTTCTCCATTCCCCCGGCGGCGGAAAGGACGAGGCTGCCGGTCATCTGGGCCCTCAGATCCGAGAGCTCTTCCTGATAGCGGGCGTATTCGCCGTGAAGTTTTTCGATCTGGTCGTGGAGTGCCTCCACTTCCGGGCCTTCCTTAACGCCCCGGCGTTCGAGGCCCTTGAGGCGCAGGCGCGCTTCTTCCTCCTGACGGCTCAAAGCGCCGATCTCGTCTTTTTCGATTCCTGAAATCCGGCCGTGGAGTTCATGGATTTCCGGAAGCCGCTTGCGGGCGCCTTCAAGCGCGTTCTCCGCCCCCTGGAGAACTGTTTCGCCGTCCCGGAACTCCTTGGCGAAGCCGATGAAATTCCCCCATTCCCGCCGCTCGATCTGGACGGCGCCCGCCGCGATTTCCTGGGCTTTGATGTCGGCCTCGTCGATCCACAAGAAATCCATTCCGTAGAGGTCCCGGTTGGCTTGCTTCACCTTGATCCGGTGCTTGGCGGGCGTTCCGGGCGGGGCGTCGGGATCTGGAATTTCTTCTTGTTCGATCAATTCGCCCACGATCTCCCGCCCGTCGGCGAGCTGGAAGCGGTGGATGTCCTTCGGCCAGAAAATCCCAAGGCCGCTCGCCACGATGAGCCCCACGAGCAGGAACACCATGAGCAGGCTCAAGGCGAGGGCGCCGCCCGTGAGCCAGATGAAGGGATCGCCGCTGCGCCAGAGTTTACGCATAGGCCTGGTACTTCCTGCGCAGGCGCAGCCGGATGATTTCGGCCGCCGTGTTGACGAGGAACGTGAGGACGAAGAGGAGGAGCGCCGCCAGGAAGAGGACCCGGTAGTGGGTGCTCCCCTCGGGCGCTTCCGGCAGTTCGACGGCGATGTTGGCCGAAAGGGCCCTAAAGCCGTTGAAGGGCGAGAAGTTCATGACCGGCGTGTTTCCGGTCGCCATGAGGACGATCATGGTTTCCCCGACGGCGCGGCCGAAGCCGATCATGATGGCGGAAAAAATGCCCGGGCTCGCCGTGGGGAGGACGACCCGCACGGCCGTCTGCCAGCGCGTGCCGCCCAGGGCCAGGGCGCCCGCCGCCAGATTGGGCGGAACGTTGGAAAGGGAATCCTCCGCGATCGTGAAGATGATGGGCACGACCGCGAAACCCATGGCGATCCCCACCACGATCGAATTGCGTTGATCGTATTCAAATCCCAGAACCGAGGTGATCCAGCGGCGATAATCCCCTCCGAGCAGAGAGCTTTCAACGAGGTGCCCCACCCCGAAGGAGAAGGCGAGGGCCAGGAGTACGAGAGGAACAAGGACGAAGACTTCGCGCCCCTGGGGGGCGAGGCGCCGGAGCGAATCGGGCGCCTTTTGCCAGAGGAGGAGGCCCGCGAGAATCATCAAGGGAAAACCGATGAAAGCCAGGAAAACCCCCGGCAGGACTTTTTCCATCATGGGCGCGAGCCAGAGGCCCGCGATGAATCCAAGGACGACGCTCGGGAGCGCCGCCATGATCTCGACCGCCGGCTTGATGGTAGCCCGGAGGCTCGGGTGCATGAATTGGGAGGTATAGAGGGCCCCCAGGAGCGCCAGGGGCACGGCGAAAAGGAGGGCGTAGAACGTCCCTTTGAGAGTCCCCACGATAAGGGGCGTGAGGCTCAGTTTGGACTCGAAATCGTCGGTGCCGCCCGTCGACTGCCAGGAGTATTCGGGCCCTTGGTAACCCTCGTACCAGACTTTTCCAAAAAGCGTTTGCCAGGAGATCTCCGGGTGGCGGTTGTCCAGCTCGAAGGGGAAGAGTTTCCCTTCCCGGCTGACCGCGAAGAAACCATCGCCCTTGGGGGAATAGGCCAAGGCCGAGAGGCTGCTCGTATCGATCTTGTCTTTGAGCAGGGTTTTGCCGCTCGTTCCGTAGTGGAGGTGGACGTTCCCGAAGGAGTCCGCCGTAAAGAACCCTTTGTTGCGGACGGACGGGGAAAAAGCCGCAACGGGGGCGGCATGGGACTCGAAATCGTGGATTCGAGTGAGGTGGCGGGTGTTCGTCGCCTCGTTGCGGATCAGGTGCCAGCTGCTCACCTGTCCCCCGGTGTCTCCGGCGATGAGGGTGCGGCCGCCGATCAGGAATCCGAGGAGCGTTATGGGCTTGCCGGAAACGGAGGCCGTTTCATCGATCTGGGGCGCATCTTTCCGCAGGTCGATCCGCACGATCTTGCCGCTCGAGGCGCCAACAAACACGTCCTCGGCGAGGCCGTTGATCGCGAGCGCCGTAATTTCGCCAGCGTCCCCGGCGAGTTGCACGGTGGTCCGGGTCTCTTCCCGCGCCACTTCTCCGAGGAGGGAACGCCGTTCGGTTGCTTGCACGATGAGAAGGCTCGAAGGGCCGTTTTTGACAGCCGTCACCGGGCCGTCGGGACCCTGGACGTAGGTTAGAAGTTCAACGGGCGCGGCGCTCTCCAGGACGGTGAGGGAAGGGGCCGCTTGAATGTGGGGGGCGATGGTCCGCCGGCCCGAGTCGGCGTAGGAAGCCGTGAATTCGATCTGGAGGGGGAGCACCCGTCCGTCCGAGAGCCCCAGGGCCACCGTTCCGCCTCGGGGTTCGGAAGCGGAAGCGATGGTGGCGCCGGATAAGTCCAAGGCTTCCAAGGGGAGGGGAGAGGCGTCATCCAAGGAAACGGCTGCGATCCCGTCTTCTCGAACCACGATGGCCGCTTCCTGGTATTCGTCTACCGCTAGCGCGAGTGGAGCGCCGCCGGATCGGATCGAAAGGGCGGGCATCGGCGTGCTCTTGAGGCTCCGAAAGAGCGGGAAAACTTCGTAAAGAATCACCACAAGGATCGCTAGGATCGATCCGATGATGAGAATTCCGCCCACTTTGACCGTCCGCCGGACGAACTGGTCCAGGAGGAGACGCGAGGCGGCGGCGGTCCGCAGGGAACCCGTTCCAGGGCCTTGCGGGGGTTGCCGGGGGCTGGACGGCTTGGCTTCCAGCAAGGCGGAAACGTTGGCGGGATCGATGGCGTGGCTCAAGGGGAAACTCCGCTGGCCCGGCGCCCAGGGGGACGCCCCGGACGCCGGGCCGGGCGATGGAAGAGACTTAGTTCAGCTTGGCCAGTTCGTCGCCGACCATGCCGGAGGTCAGGGGGTAGTAACCGTCCTTGATGACGATCTCCTGGCCTTCCTTCGAGAGAACGAGCTTCAGGAACTCGCGGGTAAGAGGATCGAGCCCCTTGTTCGGGGCCTTGTTGACGTAGACGAAGAGGAAGCGGCCGAGGGGGTACTTGCCCGCATAGGCCATCTCGGCGTTGGCTTCCACGCATTCGCCGCCGTCTTTTTCGCTGAGCGCTACGGCCTTGACGCCCGGGGTCATGTAGCCGATACCGCTGTAACCCATGGCGAAGCGGTCCACGGTCACGCCCTGCACGACGGCGGCCGAGCCGGGTTGTTCTTTCACGTCGTCCCGGTAATCGCCCTTCTTGAGGGAATGTTCCTTGAAAAAGCCGTAGGTGCCGGAAGCCGAATTACGGCCGTAGAGGCTGATGGGACGGCCCGCCCAGTCGCCCGTAAGGCCGAGCCCGCCCCAGTTGCGGATTTCCTGGCCGCCGCGGGCGCGGGTCTTGGAGAACACGGAATCCACCTGGGTGAGGCTCATGCACTTGAGGGGGTTGTCCTTGTTCACGAACACGCCGAGGGCGTCCACGGCGACCCGGATGGGAACCGGCTTGTAGCCGAACTTCTTCTCGAAATCGTCGATTTCCTGCTGCTTCATCTCCCGGGACATGGGGCCGAGCTGGGCCGTTCCGGCGATGAGGGCGGGCGGGGCGGTGGTGGAGCCCTTTCCTTCGATCCCGATGTTCACGTTCGGATAGACACCCTTGAACTTCTCGGCCCACAGGGTCATCAGGTTGTTCAAGGTGTCCGACCCGATGCTGTTCAAATTCCCCGTCACGCCGCTCGACTTCTTATAGGCGGCGATCTTGGCGTCCAGCTCGACCGCATCGGCGGCGCCGATGGCGCCCAGGCTTAGAACCGCGAAAAGAACCAGAAACTTGCTCTTCGTCAGTCTCATTTGGTTTATTCCTTCCTTCCCCGGTTTTTTTCAACTCGGAAGTTGGCGCCACCCTAACGGTGAATTGTGACGATTTTGTGACGCATTGGTTCGCAGGCTGAGAATTCGCGGCTCCCCGGGCCGTCACGGGTTCGTCACGATTTTCCAGAAGAGGCGGTTTTACGGGCCCGTGCGGGGAATCCGGAAAATCCCTGCTTTTTTCAAACGAGAACACTTCCGTCACAGATTCTTCACGGGATGCCGGTAGGTTGCCCCCCCAACAACCGGCGGCCGGCCTGGAGAGGGCCACTTCTAACTAGCCGCCCTGGAAAGGAAGACGAATGAACAGGGAAGGGAATAGAGACATCAAGAACCGGTGGCGCACCGGGGCGGCCCTGGCGGCCCTCGGGTTCGCCGCCCTCACGGGGACGGCCATGGAAGCCCGCGCCGACGCCATGACGGCAGACTGGAAAGAGGGCGTTACCATCAGCACCGAGAACAAGGACGCCAAGATCAGCTTCGGCGGCCGGGTGCTCTTCGACATGTATTTCGCCAAGGCTGGCCAGCATACGGAAGCCACCAGCGGTGTGGCGGGTGTTCCCCCTCTAGGCGATGAGGTTCGGTTCCGGGAACTCCGCCTCCAGACGGAGGGCGTTCTCTGGGACAACACCGAGTTCAAGATTCAGATTGATTTCGCGGATACCGCGAAAATTGCCATTAAAGATACTTATGTGGGTATCAAAGACATGGGCGGCGGGTTCGGCCTCCGTATCGGCCATTTCAAGGAGCCTTTCTCTCTCGAAGAACTCACCAGTGGCCGCTTCGTCACTTTTACGGCCCGGGCCCTTCCGACCGGAGCCTTTGCGCCGAGCAGGAATATGGGTTTCATGATCCACAATGAAAAGCTCATGGAAGGCAAGGCGAGTATCTGCGCGGGTATCTTCCGCGATACCAACGATTCGGGCCAGTTCAGCGATGACGACGATCTGGCTTACAACCTCACCGGCCGCCTGACCTTCGCCCCCGTCCTCGAAAACAAGGGCGAGCAGCTCGTTCACGTCGGGTTTGCTTACACTCACCGCGAGCCGAAGGGCGACCAGACGGATCGGGCAAATGTTGTTATCAAGGCAAAGCCGGAACTGGCTTACCTTTCGGATAATACTTTCAACACTCAAACGGACGCCGTAGACCGGGACCAGCGGATGGGTTTTGAGGCCGCCGCGCAATTCGCGTCCATCTCGATCCAGGGCGAGTACTACCTTGCTTTCTTGACGATCCCTGGTTCCGACCGGCGCTACAATGGGTGGTACGGCCAGGCCAGCTTCTTCCCCACGGGCGAGTTCCGGCCTTACTCCCCCGGCGGATTCAAGCGCGTCAAGCCCAAGAGCAACGTTTTCCAGGGCGGAACCGGCGCCATCGAGCTGGCGATCCGCTACTCCAATCTTAATTTGATTGATGACGGCAACAATGCTGGCGCCGTTGCCTTGGCCAACAACGGTAAAAAGGGCAATGCCCTGGCTGCCGCCGTTAACTGGTACTTGAACCCCAACGTGGCGTTCAAGTTGAATTATATCTTCGCGGATTTGGAAGACGCTGAAAATCCAATCAATTCGACGCGGACGGCGCTTTCCAACGGCAGCGTCCACGCCATCGTCTTCCGGGCGCAGGCGGACATCTAAGCTCTTAGGACCAACCCTAGAAGCAACGGGCGC
>JBFLVN010000047.1:0-17388 GCA_040758475.1 Bdellovibrionota bacterium | reverse complement strand
TAATACGGCCGCCCGGGTTTCTCCGTCAAAAGCAGTTTGCCCCTCAAGGTGACGGGGTTGGGCCCATCATAGGACCACCTGGCTGAACCTCCGGCTTCGGGGTTCCCGGATTGTTTCTGCTTTTCATCCGCGGGCAATAAGAGAACGAGATCGCCGTGGAACATGATATTATTATTTCCATCTGGATCGAATCGCATCATTACTTCTGCGAAACCGCACTGATTTTCGTACGTCCACGCGACGATATAGAGCGGCGGGTCTTCCAATACCGTGATTTTGGGTTCGCTAAAAAGGGAGACGTTCCAACCCCTCTCTTTTCCCATTTCCTGTAAATGGGCCTTGGCTATTTCGCTGATATTCGGCGGAACGAAGGAGGGAAGCGGAGAAGCAGATCGTTCCGTGAAAAAGCCGCAAGAAACAATGAAGAATATGGAAAGAAGGAACAAGACACGCTCCGCGATGGTTTGGCGTTTCATCGACAAATTATTTCCTCTTCAACAATCCAATGTACCCCTCGTGGCGAAATTCGGGCCACCGATCGTGGCCAACATAGATCGTGAGTTCTACTTCGCCATCGGGTTCCACGTAATTCCAAATGACCCTGTAATTGTCTTGCCTGCCTTCGATTCGCGGAGAGCCCAGACGGGAAATGTTCCAGGAGTTCTTCTCCGCTAAACGCTCCAGTTCACTGGCAGCGATCTCTTCTGCTTCCTGGGCGGCCAGTGGTGATTTAGGGAGGGATTTCAATGCCACGATCAGGGCGATGGGCACCAGAACGTAGACGGCTCTGCGGAAAAACGTCTTCCACCGTTTTTTTCGGCGGCTAACGGCTTCCTTACGGTTACACGCGATCAATCCCAGATCTTCATCCGTCAAAGGTCCTTCACTTAGAACATAACCACAGTCGCACACGCGGGCCGAAGGGGGATTGAATAACCCACAGGAAGGACATGGAGTGGATACTGCATTCAAACTAAAAACCGTCCTCACTCGACGATTCAGTCCAGCCATCCCGCTCGACGAACACGGAATACTCCGGCTGAGATCCTGGCCGCGAATGCTTCCATTTAATGGTATATGTTCCATCACCGTTGCGCTCCAATCGGGGAGGAGCCAGATCGCCGATATAAGTCCCAAATGCTTCGGCATCACGCAGTAGCTGCCCACGGGCAAGCTCCAGGGCCTCCCCGGGAGTGAGAACACTCGGAGGAAAAGGGAAAATTGCTTCGTAAAGGAGAAGAAAACCCGCAACGACAAAGGGGGAGGCGAGAATTAAAGCAAGCCGCCAGGAGAATGCCCACCACCGAAGGCCACGCCTCGCCTCCGCCTCCTCTCGTATTCGCCGAAGCCAGCTCTCCTCTTTTGAGGTTAAACCGCCTCCCTTGAAGAGGTGACCACAATCGCAAATGCGTGCGGAGACAGGATTTACCAGTTTGCAAGAGGGGCACTCAAGAGACATGGAAGTAAAACCCTCCTCTAAGCTCCGGTAGTATAACTTACTTCTAGATAGCTATTCATTAAATTTGATTTAACTTGGCGCTGCCTTTGCAAGTCATTCATCCGACAGAGGAATTTCGCCGACGAATTCAATATCGAATGGCGTACCGCCCCCGTGGAGCAATGCTGCACCAATCGTGGCAATATTGCGGGTAACTGTTTGTTCTTCTAGCGGGAAGAATTGCCATCTTTTAATGTCAAAATTGTATTTATCAGGCTTTATGGAAATGGTGCCATTCTCGTTTAGCCGAGCCGTTACCGTACCGTATACGTAACCTCCCTTCCCCCGTACTTTCACTCGTTTCTCGTCCCCTGGCCCTTTGGGAAAATCCTTTTGAGTGAACTTCGGTAAATTGAGAGAACTTACATCTACGTGCAATTTTTCACCTTTTCCGAATCTGCGATGCATGTACGCGTCACCAAAGGGAAGTTCCTTCCTGACGGGAAAAGCTTTTCCGCCATGTTCGGGTGGCAACGAATCCAGGTCTGGAATCTGATATTTATCCTTAACCCATGGCAGCGGCCGAGGCGGCTCCCGTACAACCACTTCTGAATTATTACGAGCTTCCAGAGGATCAATTGAACCAGTGCCTTGAGGAATCTCCACCAATACCTGCAATTCCCGTAGCCGATCTGCGATCTCCGGCCCGTAATCGTTCAAGAATTCCCAATCTTCATCGGTTCCATCCCAACCCTCTCCATCCCAGGTCACGCCTTTTCCGCTGGTGGTTAACCTCAATTTGTTCCGGGCGATCACTTCGTCGATCTCGTTCTGGAAACTGGAATAACTCTTTGGTTCCATGGGGAATTCCTCACTTTCTTCTCAAATGCAGCAGCGACCGCTCGCCAAAGAGATAAAAGACCACGGCGCTCTCCAAATCGGTCGTGAGCTCGGCCAGGGGCGCGTTGCCGGATGCAAGGGCATAGATCCAGGCGATCGTAATGAGGAGCACGGCCGCCGGGCGCTGGAGGGCCCGGACGTTGGAGACCCACGTCGAGACGTTCTCGGCCTTGTCGAGGGCGGCAAGGGCCTGGGCCTTTCGTGTCTCGGCTTCCAATAGCCGGATGGCTTCGTCCACGTTCTGGGGCTTGGCTCCGGCGCTCCCCGTGATCTTGGCGATCACGCTCCGAAGGCTGTCCGAAAAAGCGGGAAGGAGGGAAGTCAAAACGGTTCCAAGCAGCATGGCGCTTACTCCATCAGTTCAAAATGCGGAAGGTCGAAGAAATTCTGGTCCTTTAAATCCAAATCCCCGTCCCAATCCCCACCCCAACGGATTTTGATGCCGAGTTCCTCGGCCACGCGTTTTACGTAGCCGCCGAAGTGATAGAAGCTTTTCGCGTTGTTCCAATCGACCGGATAGGGGGAAACGTCCACGGCGAGCGAGGGGACGAAGTTGTGCTTGCTCTTGGGCCAGGGGGTTTTGCTCCGCCCCTCGCGGAGGGCCGCTTCCTGCTCCCTTTGCCCCCGGTGGCCGCACAAAATCTGGCAGTCGTAGTTTTTTACGACCTCCTCGAAGAGGCGTGCTAAATCCGGGTGGCAGGTATCCAGTTTTTCGAGGGATTTGACGGAGAACGAAGGCATCAGAGTTCCTCCTTCTGGGCGTCGTTGCGGCCCCGCAGGTACGAAACTTCGGATTTGAGACCCGCCACGTCGCGGATCACTTCGTCGATGCGGCCGTGGATGCGCTTCATGTCCTGGCCCACCCCCTCGAACCCCTCGTGCAAGTCCTTGCGGACGCCGTTGTGCATGGCGATGACGAGGCCCAGCACGCCGCCGCCAAAAACGATCATCACCCCCACGATCCAGCCAAAAGGCTCCCAGGTCAGCGCCATTTTTCGAGCCCTTTCTCGCTCTGGTAGCAGAAGCAGCACAGGGCCCCGGAGGCGAGGAACAAAACGGCCGAAACGCCCTGGGTAATCCGCAAGACCACCACGAGCGCTACGCGGAGGGCGCGTTTCCAAAGAGGGGGCTGGACGGCGGGCATCTAGCGCCTCCCGCTGAAAAGGACCGGCGTGAAGTTCCTGGATTTTCCCGCGTATTCCACCGTGAGCTTGGGATCGGCCGTGGTCCCCTCGAAATCGGCCATGGCCAGGATCGCTTTCGTCTGGGCTCCCGCGGACCAAGTGCCTGTGTAGGTTCCCGTCAGATCCCAACCGAGCTGGAGGGAGAATTTCGTAATGCCCCCCTTGGCGATGGCCGCGATCCCGGAGGCATTCAGGGGCATATCATTGATGGCATTCGGAACGATGGAAGAGAGGGACGGAAAAGAGCCAAAGGACGTGCGTTGCACGTTCGCGTAGTCCGAAGCGGCGAGCGTGTTATCGGCCGCCGGCGAAGCCCCGGCGAGATGGAAGGACGTATCTCCCAAATCCGTGGTAGGCGGCCCCATGCCGAGCGAGTGCGTGGCCGAGAAAATGGGCGCGGCCGCCGGAATAGCCCGCGTATCGTACGTGAGAATGATCCGGGTGATGAAGTCGTAGACGTCGGTAATCGAATTGTTCGCCTGCAATGTCACCTGATTCGCCGTATCGGTGAGGTTGACCGCATTTCCGGCGGCGGCGCGCAAATTCGCGAATGAAAGCGATTCGTCGTGTTCGAGCATGCCATCGCAGGTCGTCCCGCCGCTTCCGGCGTCGGGATAGGTGACGAGCGTCGTCCGCCCGATCGAGTCCATCGAATCGGGCCCACCCGGTTTAACGATCAGTCCCACCGTCTGCGAAAGAACTTCCCTCAAAGCCGCTTTCGGATCGAAAAGGAATCCCCCCTTTCCATCGGGCACCTTGGCGGGAGGATTGGGCAGGACGATCTTTTCGACCCGGACGCGGCTGGCCCCCAGGGCCACGGGGCGGCCCGTTTCCAGGGAATCGGCGGAGAAAAAGCACTCGAGCGCGGGGCCGCTTTCGCGAAGGTCCCGGAGTTCCACGCGGAACTTTCCCCGCTCGAAGAACCCCCGGGAGGCGTTCTTCGCCAGGAAAAAGCGCTTGGCCGCGTGCCGCTCGGGCACGGGGAGTTCGAGGAGGGCGGCGGGGGAGAGCATTAGCGCAGGTACTCGGCCACGGCCTTGATGGTGAGGCTCGGGCTCGTGGAACCCGAGAGCTGGAGCCGGGCGTATTTGAAGCCCGCCAGCTCGCCGTCGAAGGAGCTTTTGACGCCGGCGGCCGTGAGGCTCTTCGCCCCCGAGGGGAGGGCCACGTAGTTCGTCCCGTCGTTGGAGACCTGGAGTTCCAGGGTCCCCGAACCGAAGGTCCCCGTGGCCTGGAAGGAATAGCCCCACAGGCGCATGCCCGGGTCCTCCGGGTGAGTGAGGGATACCTGCTGGATAGTGCCGTCGGCGGAAGCGGAGAGGTCGAAATCCTTGACGCGGATCATGAGAATCTCCTTTTTTTCGGGGGAGACGGGCGCGAAAGAATGGACTGGATAGACGGGGGTGAACGAAAGAGGAAACCGAAGAAGCGTTAAAGGCCTATTTTACACCGTTTTTTCCGGAATGCAAGAGGAATTTCCAGAAAATCAGGAGCTTGCCCGAATGTTCCGCGCCCGCCCGGAGCCTGTCCTTTAAAAGCTCCACAGGCCGGGCCGGAGACCGTCCGGGTTGATGAATCCCGGTCATCTGCTCATTTCCGGTCACTCGCTACTTCAACTTGCTACAGCGAGGTCGTCTCGATGAGCGGCGTTCACCCAAATCTGGACATCCGCGGACTCCGCTGCACAAGAAAATGGCATTCTCCTGATGATTCGATTTTTTCCTGTTCAATTGACTGAAAATCCTTGACGCAGCGCGTCTCGCCGGGGCAGGATCGGGCCCGCCGAAGGGAGAGTCCGTCTCGCCGGGGCGGGCTCGCGGGGGGAGAGGGGCGGCTCCCTGCCTGTGACGTGGATTGTCATAGATTTTCGGTATATATTCGGTAGCCCGGAAGGTGGGGGCGGTCATGACGGACGGGGAGGCCGGCGGGAGCGCCGGTGCGGCCAGGGAGACGGTCGGAAGGGCCGTGCGGGAATGCCTGAAAGTAAAGCGGGAATCGACGAGGGCCTCGACGGCCAGGCGCTACGAGGAGCTGGCGCGCCGCTACCTCTTGCCGGCCTTCGGCGAACTTCCCCTTTCCGCCCTCTCGGGGGCGAAGATCCGCAAAGAGGTCTCCGGATGGCTCTCAGGAGACGCTCCGGGCCTCGAAGCGCCCCTCTCCCGCTCCACCGTGCGCCAGGCGGTCGTGCTCCTTCGCAACTCGCTCGATCTCGCGGTGGAAGACGGCCTCCTCCCCGCCAACCCCGTCTCCGGCGTCTCCCGCCAGTTCCGCCTCTGCTCCCGCAAGAAGGCCGCCGGGGGGCCGCAGGAGGTCTACTACGTGCCGGCCCGGGAGGTGGAGGAAATCCTCTCGCAATTGAAACGGGAGCGCCCCCGGCTCCATCCCCTCTTCCTCACACTCCACCGGGCGGGCCTGCGCCTGGGGGAGGCCCGGGCCCTCCAGTGGGACGATCTGGATTTCTCCCCCCGCACCCGGAGCATCCACGTGCAGCGGACTTTTTCCAAAGGGGGAAAACTCGAGCCCCCCAAGGGAGGAACGCCCCGGGTGGTGGACATGAGCCAGCAGCTCGCCCAGGCCCTCTTCGCCCTGCGGGAGAAGGCGCCTGCGAAAGCTCCCTGGGTCTTTACGACCCGCACGGGGACGCCCTTTGGCGAGCGGAACCTGGAACGCGACTGGAAGCTCACCCTGCAAAGCGCGGGTCTCCCGGAGCGTTACCGCATCCACGACCTGCGCCACTCGTTCGCCATCGAGGTGCTCCGTCAGGGGAAAAACCTCGTCTACGTGCGCGATCAGCTCGGCCACTCCGACATCCAGGTGACGGCGAACTTCTACGGGCGTTACACGCGCCTCCGGGACCTTTCGGCCGTCGACGCCCTGGACGCGCTTGCCCGCCAAGGGGAATACGCTTTCCGGCGGTGATCCCCTCCTTTACCCTTTGCGTCATCCGGTTCTGGACCCCGCCTCCGTTTCCGTCCGCCAGAGTCCGCCGGTCGAGCACCTTCCCAAGTTTCGGTAATTATACGGGTTTCAGGGTGCGCCCCGGAAAATCCTTGACAAATCCCCTCCGCTCCCCCATCCTCTCCCGCCAGGGATCCAAAATCATGCGGCCCGAAAAGCGCCACGGCGTCCCCGGATTATCCATTCCCGCCATCCGCCCCGTCCCCGGCCCCTCCGCCGGGCGGCGGACTCATAATCCGCTGGTCGTGGGTTCGAGTCCCACCCGGCCCACCAGTTTTTCCTCTTGAATTCCGCTGATTTAAGACGCTTCGCGGCTTAATCCCTCGCCGAAGACTCACCCGTTTTTCTTCCAATTGTGCCACTTCTGCGTCACTTCTCTTCTCGCCAAGAGCGATTACTTTTTGTGCTTCTTGTGGCTGATTTTCTCGCCATGCGGCCAGTTTTTTAATGCCCTCTGAGAGGTCCGCTTCACAAACAATGGCGTAGCGCCGGTAAACGCTTTCCGTCTTGTGGCCCGTGAGTTTCATGGCGACCGACCGGGGCACCCCGGCCCTTTCGAGATTCCTTACCGCCGTGCGCCGGAAATCGTGGAAAAGCTTTCCGGGAATGTTTGCCTTGGTACAAGCCTCTTCCCAGGGGTCTCTAAATTCCATGATAGGAATACCCTCCCTGTGGAATACTTGGGGAATTACTTTTCCCAGTTTAATTTCGACTTGGCGTGTGTATTTTTCCTGCTTTTCCAGGACTTTTTGAAGCGGGGGTAAAACTCCAAAAGGGAAAACCCTCCCCTCCCGGTTCTTGGTGGAGCCAGGTTCCAGCCTGACGACTCCGGCCTTAAAATCCACCCGCCGCCACTCAAGCGAAAATACTTCCTGGCGGCGCCAGCCGGTGAGATAGGCAAACTCCATGGCGCCGTGCAGTTCTTCGGGCAGGTGGGAGAGAAGCGCCTTAAACTCGTTTTCCTCAAAGAAGCCGGTGCGGGTGTTATTTACTTCGATACTGGGGATATAGGGGCGGGTTCCCACCTTTCCGGCTCTCTCCCCCAGGGTAAACATCCGTTTGAGGATTCGAAGCTCATATTGAACCGTGGCGGGTTGTCGGCTCTCTAGCCGCCAGCGGATGTAACCATTAATCCGATCCGTCGTCAGGTCGAGAGCATGGGTAGGACCGAAAAACTCCTTGAGATTGGCAAGGCCTTCCTTGGCCCTTTTAAGGGATTTCCGGCCGTTGATGGCGTAATCATCGATCAGAAGGTTCCCCAAGTCATCCAGGGTCGTCTGGTCCGTATTAGGCCCTACCAGCCGCCCCCGGCCCATCTCCGCAAGTCTCTTCCGAAGGAATTTGACGGCATCCGAGCGCACGTCCGATTCGGAAGACTCCCGGTAAACCTTTCCCCGAAAGGAATACTGAATCCACCAAATAGAACCCCGTTGGTAGATCGTCCCAAGCCCTCGCTTTTTCATGGTTGTTTACCCCTCACCCCGGCCATGTGCCTTCTAATCCCGGCTTCCGAAAACCGCAGTACCTTGCGGGAGAGTTTGCGAGCATAGGGAAGTTCCTTGGCGTGGCGGTAGAGCCATTGGACCGTGACTCCCAGGATCGGGGCGGCCTCTGCGGCTGTTAAAAGGCGATCTTGCGGGATTTCTTCCCGCTCTTTGGCCGCCTTTCTCGGGAAATCGAGCAAGCGGGCAGAAAGAGCCGAAAAAAGGCCCGAAAGCCGCACTAATAACGAGGGAATCCGCTCCGGCGGCACTTCGGAAATCCGTTCCGGGGCACTGATGATCGTCTCCAACCCGACTTCGTTCATGACCGCTTGCCGCCTTTCCGGCCTTTCTTGGGCCCAGGGCGCGGACGGGGAGGAAAAGTCTCAAAGGTAAGAAAATAACCCGGTGCCACGGATACGCTGGCGCCGTTCTCGAACTCCATGATCGTTTTCCCCTCCCGCTCCCGGCCGGGGTGGTGGAGGGAGAGGGCCCGCCCCACGACATTGCCCTCGGAGTCGTAGCGATTGACGATCCAGGTGGGCTCAAAACCCCGTTCAAAGACCTCCCAGTAATTATCCAAAACCTGCTTCGTCCACTTGTCCTCAAGCCCCAAATCCCGGAGTTTGTGGGCCAGCCGGGCACGCTCCACATCGTAGGGGGTCCAGAAAACGGGGGTCCGGCGGTTCCCCGAATAACCGGCGGGAGAAACTAACCCGGCCCGCAAGAGGCGCATGAGGGTCGGATAACTGATTTTAAGCTTCTCCGCGACTTCCTCGCTCGTAAGAGGAGAAACAGCCCCTTGGACCGCGGAGCTGGCTTCGGAAGAGGGGGAACCTTGGTGTTTGGTGGCGAGGAGCATCTGTTTTCTACCATGAAACTAACACACCGGCGGATTAGTTTCAAGAGGGAAATTAATAGCCGTTCATGGAATACGCCGATCTTAACTTGTTTTGGGAACACCAACGTGTCTTAGCGCCCGCGCGCAATTACACGGCTCGTACAAATCACTTGCGAGTAATTGACAAATCTTCTCGAACCTCAACCCACTGGGAATCCGACTCGCCCATCTCGTTTTGAGCAAGGATGAGGTGCTTGCCGGGCGTAGGTGCCCACCAGAGCCGCTCGTCGGGAAGCGCATGGCCCAGGAACTTCCCGTCCACGAACCAGGAGAGCTGTACTCCGGCGGCTCCTTCGGCTTCCAGAGGGATTTCCTGCTCTGTCACAGGACGCCCGCGAAGTAAGAAGATGACGTGTCCGGGAGGTGGGGAAACAATCGCGGGACGCCCCTCCGAGGATGGTTTCCGGCATTCCGCCGCAAAGGACGGCGGCTCGGGCAAGGTGCGGTATTGGTCCTTAAGCCAGCGGCGCACCCCCGTGGGCCAGCGCAAAAAAATCTCCGGCGCATGACGGCACCCATCCAGACAGAGAGGCCCAAGGGCCAGGCCCGTATCCAGGTCGATCTCCCTTCGCACATGAAACTGGCATGGCCGGGTGGGAACACTGACCGTGCGCGCCAGGGCGTGCGTCGTGTGTAGGCAAGCTTCCGTTGGGATTTGTCCGGAATAAGCGCACACTTCAATCATCTCAAGATCAGGTGGGGCCAAATCCCTATAATTAAAGTCCTCCGCCGACACGAGACCTTCGAGCAAATCGAACAGAATCGGCCCCGCCGCGTCAGCCCCTACGAGTTCATTGCTTGGCGCATTATCGAAGTTCCCAAGCCAAACAACCGCCGTGTACGCGGGGCCCGATCCGGCCGCCCAGGCGTCCCGGTGGCCAAAGCTCGTTCCCGTCTTCCAATGGATGCTGGGGGGAGTGGCTGAAAACTCACGCTTTCCGGGGAAGTCCGAGCGGTCCCGCAGGGAGAGGGTTTTTCTTGTCAGATAAGCCGCTCCCTCAGAAAAGGCCGAAAACCCACGGTGTTCGGAACCATCGGATGTATTCTCGGCTGGATCACGCAAGACCAGAAGGGGGTGGTAATAGCCCTCATGGGCCAGGGTGGCATAGAGACCCGCGATTTCGAGAGGCGTAATTTCAACGCCTCCAATGGCAGCCGAAAGGCCGTAGTAGCCGGGTTCCGTCCTAAGACTTTGGACCCCCAAGGTCTGGAACAGCCCGAGCATGGGCTCTACTCCAAGTTGCCTAAGCAGGTTCACGAAAGGGACATTGAGGGACCACGAAAGGGCTTCTTCCAGACGAACCAGCCCGTGAAAGTCTTCATCATAATTCTCTGGTTCGTACGATCCATAACGCACGGGGATGTCCGTCACCAAAGTCTCCGGCAAGGCGACCCCCCGGTCGATGGCGGCGGCGTAGAAAAAGGGTTTGAGCAGCGACCCGGGCGAGCGGGGCACGTCGAATCCGATGATTTGTGCTCCGTGCTTGTCCTCCAAAAACCCAAAATTCCCAACAAGCGCCGCGACCGCACCGGTTGCATGATTGGCGATGACTCCCGAGCCGTTGAAAATTCCCCTCGACGCCAAGGTTGGCCGGGCTCGTTGAAAAACACCCGTAGCAAACCGCTGAATGACCGGATCGAGGGTGGTGTAGATGCGGGAAGCGAAGGGGTCTTGCCCAAGAAGCCATTGAGCAGCGTGGGGCGCTTCACGCGGGAAAGGCCGAAGGCCTTCCGGAACGGCCTGAAGAGCCAGCCGCGCCGCCGGGGTTGACGGCCACGCCCATGCCCCGCTCTCTTCGATTCGAGAAAGGATTGCGTTCCGTGCGGAGCAGAGAACCTTTTCATGCCGCGGCGTGGGGTAACGGGCATTGGGGTCTTGGGGAACGGCGAGAAGCGTGGCGATCTCCGTTGCCGACAGAGCATCCGCCCGATGCCCAAAATAGGCAATCGAAGCCGCTTCGATGCCCTCGATGTTCCGACCGTACGGGACGAACGTCAGATACGCTTGCAAGATTTCCTGCTTGGAAAAACAAAGTTCCAGTTGAACGGCCCGGAGGACTTCGATCAGCTTCGACCCTAGCGTGCGGGGACGAGACTCCAACATCCGGGCCAACTGCATCGTGAGCGTGGAAGCCCCCGATACAACGTCGCCCGCCGAAAAGTTCTGCGCCGCCGCTCGAACAATCGCGAAGGGATCGAAGCCCGGATGCCACCAGAACCGCTTGTCTTCGATCTCGATAAGCGCCCCCACATAACGGCTATCTACTTCCCCCAAGACCACCGGAATCCGCCATTTCTCGTCTTGCGAGAGCGTGACATAAGCCGGTGATCCGTCCCGGAAGTAAACTACTCGCGAGGGGCCAGCCGTGAGCCGGCCGGGCAGTGGGATCACATAAGCAATCCCCAGAGCGGTGGCGCCCAGGGCGGCCACCCCCAAGCAAGCCTTTAGGAGGCGCCTAAAAGTTACTGGAGATAGGCTGCCCACGGCCCCGTCACCTCGACCACCGTCCCAGCGGCCCGTGCCCATTGCTCGGGGTCGTACATCGCCTCCGCCGATACGGGCGGGACGGTATAGGACCCCGCCAAGGTCGCCCGGAGCGCGTATACAACCCTGCGTGTTTCCCGCGCCTTGAGCGCTCCGAAAACCTCGAACCGGTCATCCCGGATGTTCATGTAGTCGAGTTCCCAGAGTTCATCGGGGTTGATCCAGTTGGCGGCGTTGCTTCTCCCAAGACGCGGGTTTTCGATTTCCCACCCCGCCGGGAAGCGATCCACGAGGGCCACGTTGCGGATGTCGTCTTTGGTCTGGTTCGTCAGGGCGATTTCCACGAATACGAGATCACCCAAACCGACCCTGGACGAGGGGAAGCGAAGTTCGGTGCCATCGGGTTTGAAATAGCGCCGCTGGATGTCCAGGTCTTTCCCGCCGAGCGGATACGTGGTGTTGGTTCGGACGCCCTTGCTGGTCAGGATGAGATAGAGAGGGCCCTTGCCGGTATCGCCCACGTCCAACGTCAGCTCGGGATACTCGCTGGCCCGGTAGAGGGACCAACTCCGCTCGCTCGTCTTGGCCTGGCCGCTAGCCGCTGGAAGCTCTTTTTTCCCAAAGAACAAATGCGGGGGGTCGAAATCGCTCGAACCACTGCCCCCGATCTTGCCCAGGGCGGTAAGGCCCCACCCGAGTTCCTGGGTCGAGAAGTAGCGGCTCTCGTGTTCCCGAAACACCTCGGCCAGGGCTTCTGCTTCCCTGTCGGCCGCCGGGTCGTTCCCAAAGAGATCGGAGAAAGTGCTGAGCACGAACGCCCGGTGCCGTAGCGCGGAGTAGAAACACCAGTCATTGAACCTGCGGCGGGGGATTTCTGTACCCGGCAGTTTCTTGAGGTCCCGCTCGTACCGGCGGTCTCCGGCCAGGTAGAGAGCGGCCTTGAGAAGGTAGAGCTGCTCGTCTTTTTCCCATTCCATATTTTCCGGTTCGTGCTCAATGAGCTGGGCGATCCGGGCTTTTCTCGCACGCCCGGCGAGAGCAAGCACGTAATGGGAGTACGCTTCCGCGTTTTCCCAGGCGTTGTGGTACCAATATCCCGAACTCCATTCATTGCCGCCGGTGTTCACAGCGTTCTCAATGAAATCCAGGGCCGAGTTGAGCCTGTCTTCTGGGACGTTGTATCCGAGTTTTTTCGCGTCGAGCAGCATATGGGTAGCGAACGCCGTGGCCCAGTAGTACGGGCGGGTGGTCCCCGGCCAGTACCCAAATCCCCCGCTCGCCGTTTGCATGGAAAGGGCGCGCTCGATTCCGTGCTGTACCATTTGCGGAATCTCGGCCGTCTTGGCCGCGAGTTCCGGCTCGATGCTCGGAAGGAGTTGGGAAACGAACATGACCGTCCGGGTCGTAGAAGTGGTTTGCTCAATGCACCCATAGGGATATTCGAGGAGATGGCTCACGTGGGAGAACACGTCGCCGTATTTCCTGGGCGTCACCCAAAGGCTTGAATGCTCACTCATGGGCGCCCAGCCCGTAAGATACCGCTTTAGGTCCAGTTCCCCCTTCGCTAGCTCAATGCGCTGCATGCGTGTTTCTTCGGGACCGCTCGGCAGGATGGGGACTTCCAGGTCGTCCCGGGAGGTCCGGCCGCCTCCCGTGGCGGTGACGTGAATGGCCGCCGCCCCCGCCGATGCAACCGCCTTTAATTCAAAAACGGCGGTGCCCGATTGGCCGTCCGCCAATTGGAGTTCACGTTCTTTTCTACCGTTGATTTCGACGACGGGGTTGCGTGAACCATCTACGCCCTGGGAGAGCATTCCGATGGGCTCGGCTTCAATCGTCACTTTCACCTTCTGAGCCGCGCCGCTCAGGTTCGTAACGAACACCGGCACCTGAACCGTGTCAGCACTGGTGAGGAAGCGCGGCAAGGTCGTCTGTAGCACCAGGGGATCGCGGACCTTGGTGCTCGTAGCGGCGCCAGCGAGCCGGGTGCTCCCCGCCCGGACCGCCATGACCCGCAATTCTCCCCGAAACTGGGGAACGGCGAGTTTGACTGTCGTCTTACCGTTTTCAGGAACCTTCACGAGCCCCGACCAGAGGGCAACGGGCTTGATGGGCTGCACCCTGCCGGGAGCGGATTTCGCTTCTTCATCGCCGCCGGTGGCCCGGGAAGGGCCGGGCGGCGGCAAGGCGAGCATCCAGCCAACGGTTTCAAAGGTACTGATCCCCAACGCGCGGTTGGCAAAGACCTGGGCCAGGGGATCGGGCGTCTTAAAATTCGTAAGCTGAAGAATTCCCTCATCCACCGCCGCAACCGTCACGTAGGTCGGCTCCGAAATCGCCCCCACGTCCACGCTCACGGTCAAATCACTATTGGGGAGAATCTCTTTGGGCGCGGAGACACTAACCGTTCCAGCGAAACCGGCTGGCTCGACCTTTACCGATTGGACGCCAAAAGCGCGTCCCGGCAGAAATGCCTCTTTCGAGTCCAAGTGGGGGTCTTTGATGAGAAACGCGCTCACGTAAACGTTGGGTACGAGGTCTTCGACCTTAAAGTCCCAGGTCACGCTCCCCTTGTCCGCATTCACCCACTCGGATTCGAGAATGCGGTTCGTTTCCAGAGTAAAGAGAATGCGCCCCCGGTAAGGGACTTCCGCTGTAACTTTTACCTTTTCCCCCACCTTCACCTGGACGGGCACGCTTAAGGGAAGAGACTTGGGACGAAGCGGTCTTGGGGTTTCGTCACGGCGGCTTGGGCCCTGGTCCACGTCGAACCACCAGGAAAAATCATCTTCAAAATCCCCTTCTAGATAGAGGTCTGTCTCGGCGTTCCCACTCCTCGCGCGGATCACGTAGCCAACAGCCCTGGCAACAGGGGTCAGAATTTCCTGAAACTTGCCGTCATTTACCGGGACTTTCTTTCGCCCTTCAGAAACTAGCCGCTGGATTCGCTCGTACCGCCCAAAGTCCTCATCGTCGCTGTACCAGTTGAGTTCCTGCTCGATGTGGAAAACCTGAAGCTCTACGTCCTTCACGCCGGCAAACAACTCGCCCTTCCAATCGACAACGACCCCTTCCACCGTGACCGGCGCGCCGGGGCCGACTGCTTTGGCCCCGGAAGCAAGCCCTAAATAGAAATGTTCCGGGTGTACGGCCGCCCGCGCCATCCCCGTGGTGCTCCGTCCGCTCCCTGCCTCGAATACCGAAGCCCTCGCCACGAGTTCTCCGGGGCCGCGAAACGCCCCCGCTTCGAGCGGGCTCGGGCAAATCGCTTCGCCGTGACCCTTCTTGCCGAGCGTGCCCGTCACGTTCCCGACCAAGAGCGCCCGCTTGCGGGATTTTTCGGCGTTCCAGACCCCGTAGGTAAATTCACTGTTCTTGGACGGCTTGAAACTGGAAGGTTCGATCTGGCAGCTAAGTTCGAAGCGGCTTCCTTCCGCATCCCCACCGAACAAATACTCCGCGTCGACAGTGACCGGAACGGTCTCGCGGATCAGGAATGGGCCACTTCCCGCGTCCGCCTTCACGCGCATGCGTTCCGGCACGAATTCCTCCACCTTGAAGTCATAGAGGGCGACCTCGGTCTTGGCGATTTCGAGGCCAAGCTTGTAAGCGCCGGTATCCGCAAAATCCGCGAACCGGTGGTCGTACGAAACGATCCCCGCGTCGTTGGTTTTGAGAGGCTGGCGGGCCAGAACCCGTCCCCGGGGGTCCGTCAGGACCAGTTCAACTGGCACTCCTTCCGGCGGGGCCACGTAGGCCTTGTCGCGAACGATCCCGACGAAATGGGCCATCTCACCCGGGCGGTATACCCCTCGGTCGCTGTACAAAGCTGCCGAATATGCCGCCGCGCGTTCATAGGGGTCGCCCTGGACCTCCGCGTCCCCCAGATCGACCTGAAGTTCCTCGAACTTGAGGAACGTAAAGTCCTCTCCCTTCGTGGCGATGAGGGCGAAGGGCTCACTTTTGTCTTCTCCAAAAGAAGTGGCTTCGAGAAGGCATCCGCCCTGCCCGTCCGTGGAACACGTAGCGACCGACCTGCCACTTTTGACGATCCATTTCACCTGGACACCGGAAACCGGCGCCGCCGTGTGGGCGTCGATGGCCCAAACGTTCATCCGTTTGCCCCACTCGTCCGAAGAAACGGCGCTGCTTCGCTTGGCGATCAGGTTCAGGTTGGTAAGAGCGATGCGAGCGGTATCGCTTTTGCCCTTGGCCTCCAGTTTTAGTTCGTACACACCGCGCTTGGGATTCGGCAGTAACGCGCTCAGATCGGCCCAACTCGTCTTTTCCTCATCTAGCGCCCCGGAGACTTTGAGGGTTTTCCGTAAAACCAGATCGGCCGTACGTTCGTCCGCCTGTTCCGTGGGTCCGCTTAGCCAAAAAACCACGTTCTCTGGGCCGATGTGATGGGCGGTGAGCGTGACCTCATCGACGTTCAGATGACGGATAGGCAGGTTCCCCCAGCTATCTTCGGGCAGGTACCGGCCTTTCGAGCCGAAGGCTACGCTGGGACTCCGTTCGGGTACCGTAAGCCAGGATTCTCTGGTTTCTCCAAGAACACCGCCGTCCTCGGACCTCGCCCCCGCGTCGATCCGCAGGTGGTAGCTTCCGCGCTTAAAATCACCAAGCAACCGGAATCCCCGGCGCCCTGGGGAAATGCTAACTTGTATTGGTGGATCGAAATGGATGGATGTTTCGGCCTCTTCCGGGCGAAGCACGCACTTATCGCTTACATAAACAGGCTTTTCGGTCGCCGGGTCCCACCGGTACCAGTTCTGCCCGCCTACGGCCCGGTCGTCGCAAATGATCTCTACGAAGTGCCCCGACGCCCCTTCCAGACGATTTACTTCATAGATCGTGACCGGCTCGCCCAGTTTTACGTAAAGGTTCTCTTCGGTGGCTGGAGCCGTAACGGAACGGTCCCCGGCGAACCGTACGCCGTCCATCATGACGAACTGAACCTGGGCATCGGTGCGAGCGGTAGAGGGGCTAAGCTTCACCCGCGCCACGTTCGGTTGGTTAGTCCCTTGATAGATGATGTCCGAAACCCCGGCGCCGTCGATGAGCCATTTTCCGGATCTCCGAAGACTCCCAAGATCGACCGCTCCGGAGAAAACGACGTCCAGTTCAACCTGCAAGTTCCGCTGGTTTTTGCTGACTTTGTAAGGAGAAATCCGGACGAGGCGGAACGAAGGGGTCTCAAACTTAAATTCCCAAGCGCCCTTGGAGGGAGGTTCAAATACCCCATCCCTCGTGCCTAGTCTTTCAAGGGAGACGGTGAACTTCGTTTGGAGCGGAAACGGCTTTTCCGGCTCAAAAAGGAGACTGGCAGGTCCGGAAGGCAAGAGCCGCCCCTCAACTTCGGGCGACAAGCTCAGCACGGCCTCCTTAAGAGCCTTCTCCGTCACCTGAGAGGTGCTAAAGACGTTTTGAGAGAAGGAAATTTCGATCTGACGGGGGCTTACCCCCTCCTCTCCGATCAGGCGGAACGAGGGGCGGATGTTTTCGGCCGTCAGCGGACCACCCGTGGAAATTTCCGTTGGGCCGCCTGCGGGAACGCCCGCCACTACGCCTCCAGCCGCCGTTTGGTCGTCCTTTTTCCGCTGGCACCCGCCAAATGCCGCAGCCCCCAGAGCCATCACCAGCAGGCACACGGAAACAAGCGAACGCAGGTTCTTGATAGAATACACGGCGCCCTCCCCGGCTGCGGGGAGAATCCCCGCGTCCCTGAACTATTAGAAGTCGCCGTATGATATCGAATGGGGACCGTTGGAACAAATCCAGCAAGACGCCATGATTAGTGCCTGCTTTTGATTAAGTTGCACTTGCCGCGATTTGCAGAAACGGATGAAGTGAAATGTTTACGTGGATATTCCTCGGCTTCCGGGCCCTCCTAGAGGGGCTCATCTCACACCAGATTCTCGTTCTCGAAAACCTCTCCCTGCGGCAGCAGATCGCGGTACTAAAGCGACAGGTCCCAAAACCCAAGTTCCGGGCCTCGGACCGGCTGTTCTGGGTGCTCCTAAGCCGCCTGTGGAGTG
>JBFLVN010000046.1:0-17488 GCA_040758475.1 Bdellovibrionota bacterium | reverse complement strand
CGGGCTCCTGCTTTGCTCGAGAAGGTGAAGGCTGATCTGGTAGGCATTCAGTTCGCTGACGAGAGCGCGAAATTAAAAAGCGCAGAGGTCATCCTCTCATTTTTCAGGGAAATGGTGCCACAAAGCTTGGCCGGCCGGATTTTGGCCGTAAACGCCAATTGCCAAGGCGGAGCCGAGTGCTTTTCCATGGGGCTCCGGTTCCGTGACGGCGATGGTGCCGTGGAGAATCCCGTTTTGGCGCTTAATCTTCTTCGCCGGAGTTGTGAGAGCGGCCACGCCGGCGGGTGTTTCGAAGCGGGGAAGATGATCGCTGCTGGGCGCGGGGCTCCACAGAATGAGAATCAAGCCTTTTCTTTTTATGAAAATTCCTGCGCGAAGGGCCACGCGGAGGGGTGTGCGAAAACCGCCTCTTATTATCTGCAAGGCGCTGTTGTTCCGAAATCGGAAGAACAAGCCCTTGAGCTTTATGAGAAGGGCTGTGAATTAAAAGGAAAGACGGCTTGTAGTGCCTTGGCGGATCTCTACAAAACGGGGTCTGCCGTTGATACCGACGAGGAAAAGGCTTTTCATTATAACGAGCGAGCCTGCGAAGCGGGGGGCGAGAGAAGTTGCCTTGCCGCCGCGAAAGGGTATTTGACGGGAACGGGGGCGAAAAAGGATGTCGAACATGGCCGTTCCTTGCTTCAAAACGGGTGTGACCGGCAGGATGCCGCCAGTTGTTACGAACTGGGTTTAATGCAACTGGAACATCCATCATCCTTCCAGACGTCGGACGCGGCTGCGCTTTCCTTTAAGATTGCGTGCGACAAGGAGAGTGGGATCGCTTGCGCGGCGTTGGCCAAATTGTACGAGGAGGGGAAGGGAGTCACCGCCGATCAAGAACAAGCCGCGGAATTTCGGGAAAAGGCCTGCGATTTTGGATTGAAGGAATTTTGCCCCGTGCCGCAAACACCAGGATCTCAATAGCAAGAGAAAGGGCCGTTCGATCGGGAATCTACTTTTTCTTCTTTTTCTTTTCGTCCGCCGTTTTCCAGCTCACTACTTTCCCGTTTTTGAAGAGGATTCCCACGCGCTTTTCGCCCTTCTTGTAGATCCACACTTCCCGCTGCTTTCCTTCCTTTGGAACGGAGATTTCGGAAGGCTCGCCAAGGGCGAAGCGCACGGCCTTGCGGTCGAAGCCTTTCCGGATTTTTTCCTTGAGGACGTCCACCTTCCATTCCAGGGGCCAATTCTGGGAGCGGATGTCCTGGACGCGGGGGACGAGTTCCTGGAGGTTCGCGTCCCGGAAACGGATGGCCATGGAAGCGGGGACGTAGCCCAATTGATTGCGGACCGTTTCGATCCGGTCTTCGTAGGTGACTTCGTGCCACCTTCCGTCGGGGCTCCGGACGCCGGTGAGGCTCAGGAACGCGGATTTCTTGTTTCCGATGAGCCGGTCGGGGCCGGGCGTCTTGAAGACGGGGACTTCCATCTTGAGGAGCGGGTCCGCTTCCCCCGGGAGCTGGACGACCCAGCCCTTGGTTTGCGCCTTCCGGACCTGCCTCTCTTCCCGCAGGATGATTTCGTACCAGACGTGATCCCCCTCTCCCTTGGCCGTCGCTTCGCCCAGGACTTTGTAGAGATCGAGTTCGGCGCTGGTTTCGAGAATTTCCTGCGAAAAGCCGGGCCGCTCCCGGACTTCGACTTTTCCGAGCATCACGGCCCAGTCGTCGGCGCGTGCGGGAGAAGAAAGAGCGAGGTTTCCTAGCAGCGCCAGAAAGCCCCAGGGAACGATCTTGAGGAAAAAAGAAATCACGAATCCTTCTCCTTCCATTCCCAGCTCGAAAGGGCCTTGTCGAATTCGGCGCGGAAAGCGGGGAAGTCGCGGGCGACGCACCAGAAGAGGACCTGGTAGCCCACGCCATTTCGCACGGCGTAGGTGGCCAGATACCGGATTTCGATGCCGCTCGATTCGAGGGAGAATTCCGCTTGTTCGGCGCTCTCCCCCGCGAGCTGGACGGTCGACTGGCGGGCCAGGGAAAAACTCTGGGAGCGGGTGGCGAGGCGTTCCAAGGCCAGGGCGGCGAGCCCCTTGGCCGAAAGGGGAGCGGGTTCCACGAGGACGACGCCGTAGGCGAGGCCCTCCCGGCGGAGGAGCGAGCGGGCGACTAGCACTTCGGGGCCCGCGATGCCGAGGTCGGCGCCGTCCTCCTCGTCCCACTCACTACCGGGAGAATCGAAGTCGAAGGATTCGGCAGCAGCCCGCATCCAGGCCTCGCGCTCTTCGGCCGAAAGGCCGCCGAGATCCTCCCCACGGGACGTGAAGCGCCCCTGCCAGACGAGGACGGCCGTGGCGACGATCAGAAGGAAACCGGCGGCCCCAAGGAAGAGCCCCCGCAGGTTCGCGCGAGGGAGACTGGCATTGCACTTCGTGCAAGAGCGGGCGAAGCGGGCGTTTGCGGTTCCGCACTCGGGGCAGATCATCGGGAGCGAGCGGTTTCCTCGAAAAGCCCTCGAAGTTCCTCCATACCCTCGCCCGTTTTCGCGGAAACGGCAAGGGGGGCCCCGAGGGGCCCGCCGGGCAGGCTCTCCGCCGCGCGGCGCAGGGCCTTCATCCGCTCGTTTCCCGAAAGGACGTCCACTTTCGTCAGGACAATCTGGAGGGGGCGTCCGATCCTGGCGGCGTATTCGAGAAGGGCGCGGTCCAACGGCGTAGGCTCGTGGCGGCTATCTACGAGAAGGACGAGAAGCCGGAGATTTTCCCGGTCTTCCAGGTATTTCTCGATGTGTTTTCCCCAGGCTTCCCGTTCTTCCCCGCCCCGCCGGGCGTAGCCGTAACCGGGAAGGTCCACGAGGCAAAGCCCGGGCGTAACGGGAAAGAAAAGGATTTGCCGGGTGCATCCCGGCGTCTTCGAGACGCGGGAGAGGCTTTTTTTTCCCGTGAGGGCGTTCAGGAGCGAACTCTTCCCCACGTTCGATCGGCCCACGAAAGCGATTTCGGCCGCCCGGTGGCGGGGCCACTCGCCAGGAGAGGAAGTTCCCAGGAGGAATTCCGTACGCCTCCAGTCGATCCGGGGCATAGTGAGGATTTTCCCAGTACGAAGGAAAAAACCTACTGCGGGCTTCCGTAAGAATGGAGGCCCGAGAGGAAGAGGTTGACGCCGAGGTAGGTAAAGAGCACCACGCCGAAGCCAGCCACGGCGATGGCGGCCGATTTCCGCCCGCTCCAGCCGGCCACGATGCGCGTGTGGATGTAGGCGGCGTAGACGAGCCACGTGATGAGGGCCCAGGTCTCCTTGGGGTCCCAGCTCCAGTAGGAGCCCCAGGCGTTGTTGGCCCAGATGGCTCCCGTGATGAGGTTCAAGGTCATGAGAGGAAGGCCGATGAGCACGGCCCGGTAGCTCCATTCGTCGAGGAGCTTGGCGCGGGGAAGCCCTTCCGAGAGTTTCGCCGCGCGCCAGTCGAGGAGGATCGTCAGGAGGCTTCCCATCCAGACGAGCACCGTGAGGGCGAGGACGTAGGCGTTCACGTCCCATTGGAGGAGCGTCATTTCGGGCCGCATGGGAATGGGATGGGTGGTGGCCGCGTGGCGGGCGGCCAGGATCATTCCCGCCGTGTGGGCCAGGAAGGCGGCCAGGAACGCGGGCGGCCCAAAATCTTGCAGCCGCTTTCTGGCCTCGCTTTTTCCCGCGAAATAGAGCCCGGCCGCGGTCCCGTACAGAAGAAACGCCACGAGGAAGAACTGCCCCGCGTAGGGAACGGGCTTTGGCGCCGAAAGGAGTTCGCCCGTCCCGATGATCGTGGGCCATTTGAGCGGAAATTCGGCGTGCAAAAGGACGTCACCAAGGCCGTAGCTCAGGAATGTCACGGCCGCGAAGGCGGAATAGACGGCTAACAGGAAGGCAGAGCGCACGCCATCCTTCACGAGGTAGAGAATCGCGAAACCAAAAGCCACAAGAAATGCCGCGTAAGCGATGCAGGCGAAAGTCACGTGGATCTTGATCCACCCGCTCTGGAGGGCGGGCATGATCTGGGGGATTTCCTTGGAGTGGGAAGCCGAAAGGGCCGCAAGGCCCATCATGAGCACGGCTGTCGGAATGACGAAGGCCCCCGCGGCCCGGTTTCCTGTCCGCCATTCAAAAAACACATAGACGGCGGCGATGCCCCAGGCGAAGTAGACGAGGGATTCGTAGAGATTGGTCCAAGGGGGCTGGGAGAGGCCCGAAAGGGTCCAACGCACGAGGAGGCCCGCCGTGTGGAGGGCAAGGCCCGCTTGGGTCGCAAGGCTTCCCAAACGTGAGAACAAATCCGATCCGCGGGCGAGGTGAACGAGGTAGAGAGCAAATGCTCCTAAGTAGATAAACGCGGCGGCGGAAAGGAGACCCGAACTCCACTCGAAGCGGGCGGAAGGCACCCCCTCCTTCGAAAGAGCCGCACCGTAGGCGGTCAAGGCGATTCCCGCCACGGCGGCAAGAGCCGAGAGAATTTTCCAGGGAAACTGGATCTCCGGGCGGGGAGGACTGGCGGTCAGCGTGGCTTCACTCATAAAAAACTCCGCGAGCAACGGGGCGCGATGGCATGCGCGCCCTTAGGTTTCGATTCCCCGGGCCGCGGGAAATTCTTTTTCCAGGGCCTCGAAGAAAGCGGCTACCTTATTTTCATAGGCGAGCCGGTGTTTGTGAACCACTCCGCCGAAGGCTGCCCCTTCGGCCGTGATTTTGAGCCAGCTTTTCTGATGGGAGAGGAAAAAGGCGAGAGCCATTCCGAAGACCATGAGGGCCGATCCCGTCCAGACGACCCAGACCCCCGGGTCCTTGGCGACTTGCAGCCCCGTCGAGAATTTTTTCTCCACGCTCTCCAGGCGGAAGATGTGGCGGCCCTCCCGGCGGGCGTCGAAGTCGGGATAGTCCTGGAAAACAAGGAAGCGGAGCGGCCGTTCCTTCCCCTCCTCTTTCACGGTCGCGGGGGTGCCGTCTTCCTGGATCATCTCGATCCCGACGGCGGGCCCGAGGACCCCCGCTTCGGGAATCTCGAAATTCTCCTCGTAACCCCGGACCACGTAGCGGAGTTTCTCGCCCGCCAGTTGAAAGGGCTCGTTGATTTTCGTGATGAGAGGGAACCGCTCGTCCGTCCCGGCCGTCTGGACGGCGAGGCGCACGAGGGGTTCCTGCTCTTCGTCGTAACTCGCCTGATAGAAGGTATAGCCGCCGTAGCGGAGCGGGTCGTTTACGAAGATATCGCGGGTCATCGCCTCCCGCCCGCCGTCGAGAATGGTGAGGCGGCTCCGGAAGAGGCTGGGATTGCGGGTCTTCTCTCCCGTCTTGGGGTCGTCGTAGAACTGGACCTCGAAATCATCGCAGCGGACGGCGAAGGGGAGTTCGTGGGGGCGGGTGAGGACTTCCCCCTGGGGCGAGACGCCCGAGAGGATGACGATGCTGTCCGAAGAAGAGCCTTCCCGGATGTAGGTCTGGCCGTTGGTAAATCCCCAGAATTTTCCGAGAACCGCGCCGGCCGAGGTCGTAAGGATTCCGACGTGGACGAAGTAGACGCCCATGCGGGTCCAGCGGCCGCGGTTCGAGTAGAGGACGGCCTCCTTTTCTCCCACGTGGGAGATTTGGGGGGCCCCGAAAAACCTGGAAAAAAGCGCCTGGAAATCGGAAAGCCGGGTGTGGGCGGAGAGGAGCGTCCATTTTTTCGAGAGCGGTCCCCCGAAGCGCTGCGGCGGCGGGACGGGCTCGTCCGAGGAGAATTCCCCGTGGATTCTCGGCCAGCGGTCGATGCTGACGGCCGCGATGCTGGTGCACATGAGGACCAGCACAGCGAGGAACCACCAAGAGTGATAGACATCCAGAAGCCCCAGGCGGTTGTAGAGGTCCGCCCGCTCGGGCCCCAGGCGCGCCACGTAGCCCTGAAGGGTTTCGATCGAACCCGTCGTCTGGGGGATGATGGTGCCGATGATGGAAAGGGTCGCCAGCAGGAGGAGCCAAAAGACTCCCAATTTTACGTTCGTAAGAATTTGCCAGAGGGCATCGCCCAGGCGCGCGAGGGCCGCCGGGGTTTCCCGGGTGGCGGCGGGAGCAGGAGTCTCGGGAGTAGAAGTCATTTGAAGAGCGCTTGGGGCCGGCCGGCGGCGCCGGGGTCCTTGCGGGCGGGGGCATCCTAAAGGGGGAATTCTCGGAGGGTCAAGGAAGCCCTCCCTTCCTTGACCCCCCGTATTTGGCCGCAACACGGGCGTTCTTGCCACTTTGCCGTGGCCGCCGCTCAGAGCGTCTTCAAATATTCGATGATCGCCTTTCGTTCCGTGTCGGTGAGGACCGAGTTGAACTCGTGGCCCTCATTCCCCTGGCTATAGAGGATGGTGTTGTAGATTTTGCGGTCCTCCATCTGGGAATTCGTCAGGATCGGGGGAAAGAGGATGTTCCACGCCAGGATGATGTTCGAGAAAAGCCCCGAGAGTATCTGGTTAAACAGCGGGTCGTTGTACTCGTCGTTGGGGTCGCAGCTGATGTACGGCGTCACCGCGGGGTTGAGCCAGGTCCTCCACTTGCAGGCGATCGCGTCGTACTTCCATCCGAGTTTGGCGGGATCGTACGCCCGTCCAATGTCCGTATCGAAACCCATGATCACGGGGCCGATCTGGCCCAATTGATAGGACAGGGCCGGCTTGGACTTGCGGCGCCAGATGGGCTTGCGGTCCGATGGCTTTAAGACTTCCCATACGTTGGGGACCGAGCCGTTGTGGAAATAAGGCGCCGACGCCCACACGCCGTAGAGCGGCGGGGCGAGGTATCCGAGTTCCCGGTCCCCGCGCAAGCGCTCCTGGTTCTGCGGACCACAATCGTTTTCGGTCCCCTCCGTCGGAGGATAGCCGAAGAAATTCTTGGCGCCGGCGGTCTGGACGGCTTCGTTATTGGTCTGCCAGCGGACCGGGTCGGTCCCGATGATGCGCTGGGGGACGATGTAGCTGGCCACGCCTTCGAGCGCCGGGGTGGCGAGGAAGGCGGGGTCGTTCACGTAGCGCGGCGAATAGGCGCCGTGGCAGCTCGCGCAGGAGCCGTTTCCTTGGGGCCGGGGAACGGGGTTGTTCCGGGAAGGGGCCCACATGTCGAGCGTGTGGAAGAGCTGCGCGCCCTGTTCGGCAAGCGCCGTGTTGATGGGGAGCGGATAAGCCGGGGCCTTGAGGGTTTCGATCCAAGTGTTGAGCGGCGGGCCGTTCTCCCGCATCCAATCCTGCCCGGCTTCGCTCACGGGGCCGCCGATGCCGCCGAAGAGGCCGAAGAAAGGCGTGTAGAACACCATGTCCACCCGGGGGGCATCGATCGGGAAAACGCCGTCCACGAATTTCACCGGGCGGTGGCCCATGTTCCACCACGCGGGGGTATCCATGCTGGCCGTCGAGCCGGAAGTAATGAGGCCCAAGATTTCTCCGACGGAGAGGAATTCTTCGTCCGGGAAAAGGAAGGCCAGGTTGATGTCGCTCGCGTTGTTCGTCCCGCGGGTGTGGTTCAAATTGGCGAGCGAGACGATGGACGCCAGGTAGCCGAGCGGAAGCATATCGCGCAGGAACAGATTCAGGTCCGCAAGGCTGCTCCCCCCGCCGTGTGTCAGGGTGTTTCCCGCGACACCGCTGTGGCAGGCATGGCAGGTGACGCCGATGCGGCCGGTCCATTTACCGTTGTAATCACGAAGCTGGGTGAACATTTCAGGGAGCTTTCCGGTTCCGCCGTTCGTTTTGTTGGGGTCTTCGCCCGGTTTGGGATAGGGGTTGCGCCCGGTTTTGAAGCCTGAGCCATAGCGTTCGCTCACCAGCGTGTCGAAGTTCGACGGACGCCAGAGGAAGCTGCCCCAGATTTTCCAGAGGTTGTTGTATTGGCCGGCCGTGAAAGTGGCGATGCCGAGCCCCGCTTCGAGCGCGTAGGGATCGGTGCCCGTGAAAAGGGCCCCGACGCCGGGCCCGCCCGTCTCGAGAAGTGAGTCTCCCCAGTAGAAGCGCTGGCGGAGTTCGCCGCAGGTTTGTGCCGCCCCGATTTCTTCCACCGCGGCGGGGTTCACGTGGCAGTCCTTGTAAAAAGCGTTGAAATGGACGGCTTTCCCGTCGCTCACGCCGGGCTGCACGAGGCGCCGCGGATCGACCGGCACGGGCGTGTTGTCGGGTTTCCCGTAGCAGTAATCCCAAACGGGCGAGCCGCCCCGGCTGCTGCCGAGGAGCGAGTACGTAGCGGCGGAGCTCGTGAAGCTCTCTTCCGCCGGCGCTTCTTCGAATTCTTCGCCGGGGGCGCAATGGGTGAGCGTTGCCGCCAAGAGCACCGAAAGGGCGGCGCAGAGAGATTTGTTGGCTACCACGGTCTCCTCCCGCAGGCGCGGGCTTTTGGCGGCGCGCTCTGGCTTGAGTATTTTAAGAAATATTAAATATCTTTCATTACTCTAAATTAGTAATTAGAGAAATGTCAAGACTTTTCTGTTACCATGAAAATAGCGAGAAACATTGGAGTTTTTGCATTACCGGACGAAGGGGGTATTCTGCGGGCGGAGAAATTTGGATGGCCAGAGAGTCCGCGAAAGCCGCTGCAATCCCGATCCGCACCCCCGCCTCCGACCCGGCCGCGGTCCGGCGGAAGATTCTTACGGCCTTCTCCACCTGGGCCCGGCGCTCGGGAATCCGGGCCGTCGTGATGGGGGAACTGGCCACCCAGCTCCGCATGAGCGCCATGACGCTCTACAAGCACTTCCCCTCGAAGGACGATCTGGTCGAGGCGATGGTCGAGGATTGGGCCCTTGAACTGGCGGCCGTGGACGCCCTGGATTGGGAAAAGGTCAAGAACTGCAAATCGGTTCTGGACGTTCTGGCCGCCTGGGCGGACGCCTGGACGGCGAGCCTGAGCCGGGTGAGCCCCGCCTTTTTCGACGACCTGCGGCGGGACCATCCGGCCGCGTGGGATCGCTTCCAGTCCGTCATCGAGGAGCGCAAGCTCGCTTCCGCCAAGTACCTCCTCCCGCTCCTGCGGCCGGACGTGGACCCGGGCGCGGCGCTCGTTTTTTTGGACCGGCTCGTCACGCTGGCGGCGGACCCGGCCCTGGCCGATCAGCTCGGTATTTCGAGGCAGGATACGGTGCGCGCGGCCCTTTCGATCTGGGCCGGGGGGGCCATGAAGGAACGCGTCAGGCTCCCCACCTCCCCTCCGCCCGCGAACATCCCTTTGGAAACCCGCCTCGCGACCCGGCGGCAAGGCCGCTAGAGCCATTTTCCGCCATTTGAAATAGAATCGGGGCCTCTTTGGGGGGACCAAAATGGCCCGCCTCGACGTCTATCAGAACGGCGTGTGCCGTTTCGAATTTCTCCTGCCGGAGGACAGGCCCCTGTTGCTCGGAAGGGGGCCCGCCTGCGGCCTTGTACTTCCCGATCCCCTTGTTTCCCGCGAGCACGCCGAAGTGCGCCCCGGCGGTTTGGGCGAGGGGCACGTCCTTTCAAATCTCTCTTCGGGCGGCCTTCGCGTGAACGGCGAGGAGTTGGAGGAAGCGAGGGAACTCCGGGACGAAGACGTCCTGGAAATCGCTTCCTACAAAATTTTCTACCGCGTCAGATCTTCTACGGCGGCGGTGCTTCCCACTCTCCGGATGGAAGGGGGGCCGACCCTCCTTCTCCGCTTGGATGGGAAGAAACTGGAAATCTCCCATGCCTGGCTCGAAACGCCCCGGGGGAAGACGCCCCTTCGGGGCGGCCGGCAAATCCTTGGAAAGGCCCCGCCGGCGGACATCGTGATCGACGACGAACACGTCTCCCGCCGCCACGCGGAAATCTATTTCGACGGCGCCTCCTGGCAGATCGAAGACCTGGGCTCCACCAACGGGACGAAGGTCGCCGGAAGGGCGGTCGCGAAGGCGCAACTCTCTCCTGGCGACCCGATCGAAGTGGGGCGGCAAAAACTTTTTTTCCGGCTGGAACGGAAGAAAGAAGAAGTGGTGGGTTCCAAGGGGGAACGCTGGGGGGCGCTTTTGGGAAAAAGCGCCGCCATGCGGGAAATCTTCGCCCTGGCCGAACGGGTCGCCGCTTCCCACGTTCCCGTCCTGATCCTGGGGGAGAGCGGTTCGGGAAAGGAACTGCTGGCGGCGGGGATTCACGACGCCAGTTCCCGCGGGGGGAAGGCTTTCATCCCCATCAATTGCGGGGCAATTCCCGAAGAACTCGCTGAAAGCGAACTCTTCGGCCACGAAAAGGGCGCTTTTACGGGCGCCGCCGCCGACCGGAGAGGGCTTTTTGAGGAAGCCGACGGCGGGACGGTTTTCCTGGACGAGATCGGAGACCTCCCCCCGCCGCTCCAGGTAAAGCTCTTGCGTGTCCTCGAATCGGGGGAAATAAGGCCCGTGGGAAGCTCCCTTCCCCGCCGCGTGGACGTGCGGGTGATCGCGGCGACGCACCGGGACCTCCCCTCCCTCGTGCGCGAAGGGAAATTCCGGGAAGACCTCTACTACCGGCTCGCCGTCATGCCGCTTCGTCTCCCGCCGCTCCGGGAGCGTCTTGAAGACATTCCGCTTCTCTCGTCCGTCCTTCTTCCTCCGGGCCGCAAGCTATCGAAGAGAGCTTTTGAGAAACTTGAGACTCAGCATTTTCCCGGGAACGTGCGGGAACTCCGGAACCTGCTCGAACGGGCGGCGCTTCTTTCCCGCGACGCCGAAATCCCCGCCGAAGCGATCGTCTTCGACGGCCTCGCGATGGAAGGGAAAAGGGAATTTTTCGAGCGCTATCCCGAGTTCGCGGGAAAAAATCTTGAAGAGATCGAAAAGCTCATCCTCGCGGAGGCGCTCCGGAAGGCCGGCACCCAGGCCGATGCGGCCAAGATGCTGGGCATCGCCCGGAGCACCCTGGCGGGGATGATCGAGCGGTTCGGCCTGAAGGGCGCGCCTCCCGCTTAATCCAGGAAATCATCTCGCCCTGAGCCTTCCATACGTCCGGAGCCCCCGGGCGAAAGTCCTCGGCGCGAGGCGTCTTGCGGCGGCGGCCATTTCGAGCGTACGGGGAACGAAGACGTGGGTCGTGGGATTCCGGATCGCTTCTTCGATGGCCTTGGCCACGGCCTCGGGCCGGAGGGCCGGCCCCGCGACGGGAAAATCCTTGGCCATGGGCGTATCGACGAGCCCTGGGCAGATGGCGGTCACGCCGATTTTCTTTCCCGCGAGTTCGGCCGAGAGGGCTTCGGTAAACCCCACGAGGGCGAACTTGCTCGCGGAGTAGACGGCCAGTCCCGGCAGCGGGACGTGCCCCACGAAGCTCGCCACGTTGATGATCCTCCCTTTTTTGCTTTTTTCGAGATGGGGGATGGCGTAGTGGGCCAGGAGGAACGGGGCGCGGATGTTCACGTCCACCATCTGGTTGATGCGCTCGGGCTTTTGCTTTCCCACGGGGCGGCCGTGGGCGAAACCCGCGTTGTTCACCAGGACGTCGAGGCCCCCCATTTTCTGTACGGCCTCTGCGACGATTTTTTCCGCCGAAGAGGCATCGGCCAAATCCGCCGGGATGACGTGGGCCTTCCCGCCCTTGGACTCCACTTTCCGGGCGACCTTTTCGAGCTCTTCCTTGCGCCTTGCGACGAGGGCCACTTCGTGCCCCTTTTCAGCGAGGCGCGCGGCTGCCGCTGCGCCGATACCGCTCGAAGCGCCGGTGATGAGGATTTTGAGGGTTCTGGAATTTGCCGCCACGGACGCGTACCTCCCTGGAAAAGGTGAGTCCCGTTCAACCTAAGCACGCTCGATTGATTCGTCAATCAAAAAAGTTGTGGTAGACTTTCCGCCCGTTCCCCCCGAGTCCGTGCCGAAGGAGGGCCGATAGATGTTTGACCTCACCGAACCCCAGAAGATGATGGAAAAAATGCTCCGCACGTACGTGGACAAGGAGATCATGCCCCACATCCCCAAGATGGATAAGGGCGAGATGCTCCCCTACGACCTCTACCGGAAAATGTACAAAGACCTCGGAATGCGCGGGCAGGTGGAGGGCGCCGTGGCCAAGCAGATCGCCGCCAAGCGCAAGGTGGAAGCGGGCGAAGCGCCTCCGGCGAAAAAGAAACCGGACGACGACGAAGAGGGCGGCCTCATGGGGGGGAACGATCCCGTCCTGGGGATGATCTTCATGAAGGAACTGGGCCGCGCTTCCCCGGGTTTCGCCATGTCGCTTGGCGCTTCGATCGGCCTTTGTGGCCTGAACATCCTGAACAAAGGCTCGGCCGACCAGGTCGAGCAGTACGCCAAGCCGGTGATGCTTTTGGACAAGATCGGTTCCTGGGGACTTACCGAGCCCGGCGCCGGGTCCGATGCCTTCGGTTCCATGAAGACGACCGCCCGCCGGGACGGCGACTACTGGGTCTTGAACGGTTCGAAGACGTTCATCACGAACGCCCCGTTTGCGGACGTTTTCGTGATCTACGCGAAACTAAACAAAGGCCAGGGCGGCGACATCCGCGGCTGGCCCGTCAAGAGCTTCATCGTCACGCGCCAGGATGCGGGGCTTTCGACCAGCAAGCCCATGGAAAAGATGGGCATGTGCGATTCCCCCACGGGGCTTGTCTATTTGGAGGACTGCCGCATCCCCGCCAACCGGATGATGGGCAGCGAGAATGAAGAAGCCCGCGCCGGCGGAAAGCAGATTCTCGAAGGCGAGCGTTCGGGCCTTCCGGCCCTTGCCGTCGGGATCATGGAGCGATGCATCGAGGTGGCCGTCAAATACGCCAAGGAGCGCGAACAATTCGGCCAGCCCATCGCCAACTATCAGGCCGTGCAGCTCCGCATCGCCAACATGTACATCGCCTACGAGAACGCCAAGAACCTTCTCTTCAAGCAGGCCTGGCTCCAGAAGGAAGGAAAGCGGGACATGTTCTCGGCCTGCGTCTGCAAGGTCTATTGCTCCCAGATGGCGACGCAGGTGGCCCTGGACGCGATCCAGATCCTGGGCGGGAACGGCTACATGAAGGAGTACCACGTCGAAAAGCTCATGCGCGACGCCAAGCTCCTCGAAATCGGCGGCGGCACCTCGGACATCAACCTGATGACCATGGCGAGGGAACTGCTCAAGTAGAACGATTCTTAGCGCGGGACGATCAGCTCCACCGTCGGAAAGTACGTGTGGAAGCGGGCTGCGTCCCGCGTGAGGAGCCTGTAATCCGCGATGGCCGCGTGTGCCCCGATATAGAAATCGGGAAGGGGGAGCGCCCGCTTACCGCCCCTGCGCCGGTAGGCGAGGTAGCTTTTTCCCGCCAGGAAAGCCGCCTCGTAGGGAAGGGGCTCGCGCCGGTAAAGATCGGGCGGAAGGGCTTCCTCTAATTCTTCGATGCGCTCGTATCCGATGGAGACTTCCGCGTAGACGATTGGGTTGATGACCAGGATGGCGCTTTCGGCCGCTTGGAGGAGGGCTCCCTTCGACCACTCCGACCAGACCGGATCGCCGCTCGCCACGTCCAGGATAACGTTGCTATCGACAAGGACCGGCTTCACGGCTTGCGGGTAAGCGCCATGATTTCGTCCGTCGTCATCCGGACGGTGGCGCTTCCTTCCAGGCGGTGAAGGAGCCGCTCCCTGCGGCTTCCACCCTTGCGTGGCTTCGCGCGGACGAGCCGGACGCTTCCACGCTCCAGCACGAATTCCACTTCCGTGTTGGGAAACATTCCTGCCTGCTCGCGGATACGGGCGGGGATGGTGACTTGGCCTTTGGAAGTAATGCGCACGGAGATACCCTCGCGATATTATTACAAGTAAGAGTAATACTTCTCGGAATAAGGATCAATCGGGATTTCCGCTCGAAAAACGGGAAAGAACGTGCTTCCATTCCGCTCATGGCCCTCTCCGAACCCGTTACCGCGTTGACCGACTGGGTGCTTTCGGCCCAGTCGGTCTTTTGTTCCTGGAAACTCCTGCAAGCCCGCCGGGGAGAGGGAAGAAATTCCCGCCGCCTGTGGGGCTGGGCGTTTTCGGCCCTTGCCGCCGCTTCACTTCTGGGGGGCGCCCATCACGGCTTTGGCGGAAATATTCTCTGGAAAGCCACGCTCGTTTTTTTTGGTTGCTCGAATTTCTTTTTATTGGCGGGGATTTGCGTTGCTCTTCTTTTTGGACGAGCGAGGGAAATCGTCCTCGGCGGCGCGGGGCTAAAACTTTTCGCGTTCCTCGGGTGGGTTTTTTACCGGGATGACTTCCGCTTCGCTCTTCTGGATGTGGGGATACCGTTCGCCGTTATCCTCGTAGCGGGCTTCAAATGGCGGAAAGCGCCCCCGGGAAAGTGGCTTCTGGGGGGAGTATTCCTTTCCGTTGCGGCGTCGCTCCTCCAGCAATCGGGCATCACTCTCCATCCCCATTTCGATCACAACGGCCTCTATCACGTGGTCCAAATGCCCGCGCTTTATCTCCTCTACCGGGGCGGGCTTCTGCTGAGGGACGCCGGGGTTGAAACGGGTGGGCCGGTCGCGCCAGACTCGACGGCCGCTGCGGGCCCGTAGCTCAACTGGATAGAGTACCGGACTTCGAATCCGGGGGTTACAGGTTCGATCCCTGTCGGGCCCGCCAGAATTTTTCGTTCCGGCACCAACTTATTTCTGCAGGCAGACGCTCTTTTGCTTCTCGCCGCGTTCCGACATGCGGAGCCCCTTGCACGCCCCGTCGCACAGGCTTTCCGTCCGTTCGGCGTCCTTGCCGATGAGCCGCTCCTGAACGAGGGAATCGCCGCAGGCCGGATCGGTCATGCATTTCTGCACGCATTGATCCCTGGCCGTACAGCTTCCGAGGAATACGAGAAAGAGGGCAAGTGCCGATGCGGTGAAGAAGCGGGAAAGTCCCGGCCGTCCCATGGTTCGCCTCCCTAAAAAAGTCGTTGAGACTTCCACGAATCCAAGGTGCGGTATCGGCGATGTTTACAATTTTTAATAATAGCACGAAACCCCAAAAACCGCACAAGAAAAATCGCGCCATTTCGTTTGGTACAATAAAACGCCCGCCGGATGGGCCCGGCGGGCGCTTGGAAGCCAAAGAAAACGCTTTAGGCCGCTTGGGCGAACTGCTCCGTCGCCTTGAGAATCTGGCGCCCTACGATCTGGGCCTGCTTGAGAAACCGGCGGCCGCCCATGCCGAAGGCCTTGAGAATCCGATCCCGGGAGCGTTGCCGTTCGGAGAGGCCGTACTGAATGAGGGATTCGAGTTCCGTGACGACCCGTTCCTGGAGGTTCTTGAGAACTTCCGGGTTGTCGGCCGCTTCCGGGCCGTATCCCAGGTGGATGGGCCAACCCACGTAATAAGTCAGTTTGACGGGGATGGGGAGGGGCAAGGGGCCAAGGCCCATCCACAGGGGCGTCGAATACTTGTCGTGGTTCATGGTCTTCTGCCACTGCCGGGCGAAGAAGCTGTCTTTCATGTCCTCGGCCGTGCGGAGCTGCATCACGATGTCGTCGATGCCGATGCAGGCGATGGGGATGATGGGCACCCCCGCCCGGAGGGCGACGCGCACAAAGCCAAGGGCTTTTCCCCAGAACGGGCGGACCTGGTACTTCTGGTCGGGGCGCTTGATGGTTTCCCGGAGCCCGCCGGGATAGACGGAGACGAGATTTCCTTCCTTGAGAAGGTCCACCGCCTGATTGGGCTCCCCTTCGACGATCCCCATGGTGGTGGCGTAGAGGCGGTAGAAGGGGATCTTGAAGACCGCCCGGTCGGCAAGGGCCCGCACGACCCGGCCGCGCTCTTCGTAGACGTGCTTGAGGACGAACGGCGCGTCGGCGCCGAAGGGGCCGTGGTTGCCCACGATGAGGGCGCCGTCTTTTTCCGGGATGTTTTCGAGGCCGTTGAACTCGACGCGGAAATACTTGTCGAGGAAATCGAGCTCGCCCAGGCGTTTTTCGAATTCCTTGGGATCGAGGCGCTTGATGTATCCGTGCTTGTTTCCGTAGAGGGCGGGAAAAACTTGTTCCAGATGCATGATGCTTCCTCCTGATCGAGTGAAGCTCCTGCTTTTCGCGGGGAGCCCGAGTTGTCGCGCGGCTGGCCCTTGTCTCGTTCCTCGGCGGATACCGCTCCCCTAGGGGATTCGGGCCCGCCTTGGCCTTGGGACGGCCCTTTAGGCCGCGCAAGGCCATTTGTACTACAGGGCCCCAAAGGGGTCAACGAAAATCGGGCCTCCCAATTTCAAAGCCACCTGCTAGCGTGCGGCCGTTTTCGGGGAGGTTTTCCAGGATGGCAGGCCCGACGCTCGTTACCGGCGCTACCGGCTTTATCGGTTCCCACGTGGTCCGGCAGCTCCTGGACGCGGGGGAACGGGTCCGCGTCCTCGTCCGGAGCCCCGAAAAACTAAAGGACGTGGGGTTGGCGGGGGAGAAGAATCTGGAAGTTGCCCGGGGCGATCTCCTGGAGCCCGCCACCATTCCGGCCGCGTTGGAGGGAGTTTCCCGCATCCATCACATCGCGGGCTTTATTTCGACCGCCCCGGCTGACCGGAAGCGGGTTTACGATCTCAATTACGACATCACGGTCAATCTCTTTGAGACCTGCAAGAAAGCGAAGATCGAAAAGATCGTTTACCTCGCGAGCATCTTCGCGCTCGCGGGGCCCTCATCCCCTAAGGATACGCGCCCGGTGCGGGAGGATTCGCCGTTCAATCTGGGCGGTTTGGCCGTTGATTACTTCAAGGCCAAGCGAAAGGCCGAACTCTACGCTTGGGAGTGCCGGCGGGCCGGACTTCCCCTCGTCTTTTCCTATCCCTGTTTTTGCTACGGGCCGGGGGATGTTTACGTCTCCAGCTCCAAAATGGTTTTGCTCTTCCTCAAGCACCAGATTCCGGCCTACGTCCCCGGCGGGCAGAACGTGATGGATGTGCGCGACGCGGCGCGGGGACTTCTTCTTTCGATGGAGAAGGGGAAAGCGGGGGAAAAGTATCTCCTGGGTGGAAGGAACCTGAGCTACGACGAGCTTTTCGCCGCCCTCTCGCGAGTGACCGGGATGCCCGCCCCCAAATTCAAGATGCCCCACGGCGTCGCGAAATTCGCCGGCCGGGCGGCCGAGCTTTTTTCCAAGGCCCCGGCCATCGACGCCCAGGCGGCGCTTCTCATGGGTTATCACTGGTACTACGACGATTCGAAGGCGCGGCGGGAACTGGGCCATGCCTCCCGTCCGCTCGAAGAGACCCTCCGCGATTCGGTCCGCTGGTTTTGCGAAAAGGGAATGGCGCGGTGGCCTAGGGGAATGGCCCGCTGAAACGAAAAGGGCGGACCTTCCGGTCCGCCCTCGCGGAATCGAAGGAATACTTCTTTACCCTTCGCTCTTTAGCTTCTCGATTTCTTCGAGAATCAATTTCTCCGCGATCTTGGCCACCTGCCCGCGGACTTCCTGGGAAACGGCGCGCGTCACTTCAGCCAGGGCCTTGGCGACTTCGCGCTCCACGACTTCGCGGATCGTCCGCTCGAGGGCGGCCGCGTCCACGGAGGGCGCGCCCATGGAAGGCGCGGCGGCCATGGCCGGCATCGGGGGAGGGGGCGCGGGCCTTGCCGCC
>JBFLVN010000045.1:0-17511 GCA_040758475.1 Bdellovibrionota bacterium | reverse complement strand
ACTTCCGCGCGCGTGAAGGATTGCAGCCGGTATCGGTTTATCCGCCCGTAGATGTCCCGGCGGGACAATGGGTTTACATTTCGATCGACCAGCCCAGTTACACGTCGGTTCCCTTCGGAATCGGCGTCGATACGGGAAATTTCACCCAGTTCGGTACCCCCGGGGCGCCGGGGACGGGCATCTTCCGTCCGCGGACCAACGTGGAAAACAACAACGCCGATTTCCTCTCGACGAACGGCACGAGCCTGACGCGCGTGCAGGTGGGCTGCCCGGGGGCCTGCCAGTCCGGCGTTCCCATGATCCGGGCGGGGTTCAAGTACCCCGTGACGGTCACGCAACTGGACGTGCCCGTCGAGCAGGGCATGCCCTTCATGCAACGGCTCTTCGACAAGCCGGTGGTGGCGACTTCCGGGAATTCGAAGAAACTCCGGCCCATCGAGCCGCTGGCCGACGCGATCCTGGCCGTGCTGCTCCCCTTGGACATCGATCCCAAGCCGACGGGCAATCCGGCGACCGAAATTCCGGCCTCTTGCGACGGACCTGTGGGTGGTACGGGAACTCCGAACCTGAATTCGGTTTATTTGCCGGCTTTCTTCGATCAACAATCCCCCACCCCTGGAGTGCGCCGTCAGAAATGCGATTACTTCACCCAGGCGTTCGACGTGAACAATCTGGAGATGGAGCAAGGGCTCGGTTGCGCGCCTACCCGGCCTGAATGTTTCAATTCCACCGTCCCGACGGCGCTTCCGGAGTGCTTCGCCGATCCGGAACTTTCGGCCGCGGCCTGCGGTGGAAACGCGCCTTGCTGCACCGGTACGACCTGCAAGATTGCCTGCACTGAGACGGTCCGGGGCATGGAGCCGGTCGATCTGGATGCGTCGGGCGATTACGCGACGCCCTTCGAGCTCTTCATCCCCTTGGCGCGACGGCTCATCTTGGGGGTTTATTCCGATCCTACTCCGAACGACAACGTGACGGCGCCGGGGCCGCTCGTGTGTGGCCAGGTGGGGGCGCCGGATACGGCCGGATACGACTGCATCGATCCGGACATCGTCCTGTTCGATACGTTCCCGTTCTTCGAACTCCTCGTGAGCCGCATTCCGGCCCTCTCGGATGACGAAGCGGCGGCCTTGAACGGCGAAGCCACGATGACCTCGCTCATCGACCGGCTCCTCGTGCTTCCCAAGATTCTCACGCTCGCCAGCGACGACCCGAGCCTCGATCTCTACCGGTTCTTCGACAATCCGGCGGATAAGACCTGCGGTGGGGTGCCGAGCGCCGAGGCCAAGTGCGACGCCGTCACGGCGAACCTCTTCGACGTGCTTTCGGCCTTTTCCGAGCCGGTCGTGCTGCGCGACCGGGTGACGGGGATTACGGGCCCGGCCGAGCCGATCCTGGTAAGGCTCCTAAACGATTACATCGACGCCTTCTTCCCCGAACCCAAGGAAACACCCACCCTGCCGGCGCAGGACCTCCCGCCGCGCATTGAACTCACGCGCACGAGCACCCAGATCAACATCCGGGAAGGCTACGGCCAGGGTGGCGTGGACGACCCGCTCCACTGCACGGAGTACGACGGGACGAGCACTTATTTCCGGGGCAACTGCAATTACTACATCGATTTGACGGTCAACCACGGGCAGCTTTCGATGGCAAGCGAGTTCGCTGACGCCGTGGTGAGCGTGAGCGTCCCCGACGATGTGGAAGCGGGCAAGGCCAACGCCCTCCACGTGGCGGCGTTCAACGACACCGGGCGCATCAACGGTTCGCTCATGGCCTACCGCGTGTGGAAAGCGGATTATCCCGAGGTGATCGAGGACGGGGATTACCTTGAATATGGAATCCTCATCCCTTCGATTTCCCACGTGAAGAACGCCGCCGTAGACGTCATGTTCAACGGCGTGAGCAGCGGGAACTGCGTCCTGCAGGGCCACGGCTGGAACAACACCGAGACGGCCCGGCAGTTCGATAACTTGCCGAGCAGTCTGAATAACTTGAAGAATTGCCTGCGGGACAGCGCGCTCCGGTTCGCCAACAAGACGGACCAGGCCGGACGGCCGGCGGAAGCGAGCTTCGAACTGACGGACGCGGGCGATACGTTCATCTTCCGCCGGATTCCGCTCTTCAAGAGCAATCCGAACGCGGAAGAAGGGAATTTCATCGGGAAAGACATGAGCGCCGCGGACGCCAATTCGGGTGTCTATCTGACGTTCGATACCTCCAACAGCGCCGCCCGCGGCCGGGCGGAAGCCTACGTGAGTTTCATCCGGATCGTGAACGCCAACAAGGCCTGGAACGGAGCGCTCTGCGATACGGTCAACAATCCGAGCGGCTCCGTGACGCCCGAGTGCCTCCAGCTTCTCGTTTACAACGGGGGTGCCGGCTTGCTGGCGGGCAGCGCTCTTGCCGCCAACACGGGATATGCGGGCATCGACGAATACCGCACCTGTACCGGTCTTCCGGGCTCGTGCACGGGCACGGGTTCGCCCACGCTCAACACCCGCCAACGGGAAGTCCTCTGCCCTTCGGGCGTTTGTCCGGCGGCCCCGGCTTGCGGCAGCCAGACGGCCGTGGGCGGCAGCGGCGCGGGCTTCAGGCTCTGCGATTCGGCGGACGGCGCCCTCCGTTTCCGGACGGACGCTTCGGGGCGGGTGAGCTTCCCGATCAAAGCCTCCATGATTCCCCACCTCTCCCGCATCCAGGTACAGGTGCGCTGCGGCGATACAACCGTGCCTCCTGACGGGGACTGCGAAGAACAAGAGAATCCCACAATTTTGGCGGTGGCCCAGGAAATCGCCCGGGCGGGCGATTCGGCGCCGGTCATCTATACGGTTGATACCCGTTACGGGCCCCGGCCCCTTTCCTTCTCGTTCGAGACGCTCGATCAATCGACACGGCCCGTTTACCAGAACACGGCCATCAGCGATCCGAGCATCACGAACACCAAAGCCGGCGAGCCCGCTGAGGACGACGCTTTCTTCCTCGACACCCGCGTCGTCGATCAGAAAGGGACGGGCTTTACGGGATTCGTGCGCCTGCCGTGCGAGCGCACGGTGCTTCCAAACGCCTGCGATCCGGGAGCTGCAACGCCGCTTTCGACGACTTCTATTACCATGGCCGTCGATTACGCGGTCGTGCGCCGCCCGGCCCTCGAACTCCGGGCGCAATACAACGCGAGCACCGCTCCGGGCTTCAACGTCGTCGGGGCCGGCGACGATTCGAGCACGGGTCCCTTCATCTCCCAGGCAGGCGATTATCTCGAATACGAGGTCTACATCCCGAACGCCGGCGGCAACAACGCGGCCAACGCGCCGAACGCCGGCATCGACATCCAGTCGGCCACCCCCAATGATGGCTCCCGTGACCTGCGCGATGGCGCCGTTCTGGGGGCCCCGACGCCGGTAACGGCGGGACAGCCCGGGGGCCAGACGGATACCGACATCCTGGCCTCGCTTTCCGGCAATAGCACGGTTACTTCGGGACGCCCCCTCGACCAGAACCTTCGCATCTCCGACCCCCGGGCGGAACTCACGACCACCGGCGCTCCGAATCCCGGGACGAACTTCTACTACCGGCGCATGCCGGTCCCCGAAGGATTCGTCATCGCGCGGGGCGACGCGGACAAGTCTTCCAATCTGGGGAGCCGCGTATTCGCGTCCCTCTGGGCTTTCGCGGCGCCGGGGGCGGCCAGCCTTTCGGACGCCTATTTCCGCCAGATCCGGATCGGGAACTCGGGCACTCCCAAATATTCGATCTTCGACGACCAGACGGGCCGGCGCCTCCTGCGCCTCTCGGGAAGTCCCTGCAACGATTATTACGGCGGAAGCCGTTCCGACGTCTGCCCCGATGGCGTCCCGGGTGAGGGCGGTGCCACGCCGGCCGCCTGTCCTGACGGTCCTGACGGCGGCACCGCCGCCGACCCGGGCTTCGCCATGGTGTTCACCGAATTTACGGGCCTCAACGTCTCGACCGACGGGCAGGGCGATACGGTGGTCCTCATGTCGGGCCCCGGCCCCTGCTGGGGGAACCACAACCACAACGCCGCGGCCAACAACCACGACGCCACCACGTGTTACACCGTTACGCCCGGCGACGTGGGGGCACTCCATGCCAAGACTTCCAACGCCGATGCCGGATTGGCTTGGCCTCTCATCTGGCGCGACGGGGCGGATGCCGCCCAGGTCAACGGCCGGCGGATCGAAGCCTGTGACGTGAGCCGCGATCCCGTCATCATCTTCAAGGGCGCGCCCATCGGATGGGATTGGACCAACGGCGCGGCGATCCGGCTGAACCGCCAGCGCACGAGCCGGCCTTACTGCGAGACGCAGCGGGACAACGGTGGCGTGGACGCGACGGAGTGCGACGCCGGCACGGGCATCACGGCTGGTTATGACTACTCGGCCCTCTGCGCGACGACCCAGTTCCGGATCGGGTCTACGGAAGGAAGCGGTTACTGCGTTCCCTACGATCCGCAACCGGCCGCTGGAGATTACGGCCAGGCGGTGGGTGACGGCCGGTTCTGCCCGAATGGAGCAGGGGCCGCCCAGTACGGCCAGCGCTGCGCGAGCGGCAACATGAGCGTCATCCTGAATCCTGCGGACGCCGTGACCGATTACACGGCGGGCCGCTCCCACACCGTCCAGCGGGCCAAGTCCGTTTCGGGAGACGCGAGCCTCTACCGCTTCGTCTACACGATGGGCGTTTCTTCGGGCACCCAGACCGTCGAAGTGCGCCAGGACAAGTCGAGCGCCACGATCGATGCGCTCGATCCCTCGACGGAACGGGCCATCGAGCCTTACGCGTACCTCCTCGATACGGAGGAATTCACGGTTACCGGCAATCCGCCCCCGGTTCCTTCCCAGATCGTTTTCGCTTACGAGCCCGAAGAGGAGACCAACGGGCTGACGGGCGTCCCCTATAACGGCGGGGCCTGTGTCACCGACACGGGGACGACGGACAGCTGCCAGGACATCCAGGTTCAGGTGCAGGACCAGTACGGAAACGCCTGGACCAAATCCATTCCGCTTACCTGGAAGGTGACTTCCCCCAAGAACGCGATCCGGATGCGCGGAACGCCGACTCGTTCCGGCGCTTTCCTGGGCCTCAAACTCAATGTCGGTATCATGAACCGGCCGCGATGGGAGTATCCCCTCGCCCAGATCGGAAATACCCGCGACGCGGATGCGACGAACACGATCGTGACGGCGGCCACGGGCGCCGGCGGTGAGAACAACGACATCGACAAGATTCTGGAAATCGCCTCCACCAGCACGCCGACGGGTCTCATGCCGGGTGACACGGTGAGAATCGGCCTCAACGCGGGCGACGTCTTTACGGCGACGGTCCGGAACGTCTTTAACTTCGGGACGGTCGAACGGATCGAGTTCGACGATATCTATTACCTCTCGGCGGACTGCGGCACGTACGATGCGCCGGCGGGAATCGATCCGAACCTTCGGCCCGGCGCGTTCACCACTTGCGGCGGCGCGGCGGCCAGCTTGAACAGCGTCCAGATTTTCGTGACGAACCCGCTCACGAAGGGCGACGACTTCCCCTGCAACGAGAGCGGCGCCTACGGCGGCCTCTACGGATCGCCCCCCACGTGTGAGGACTACAGCCGGTTCGGCACCTGCGTCGGCGGGAACTTCAACCGCGGCGCCGACGGCGCGTGGCGCCGTGTGACCCAGTACAAGGGCGACGACGATTGCAACGACGGCAGCCCGACCGAACTCGAACGCCACTGTTACGAGCAGAACTTCGCTCCGGCGACCACGTTCGACCCGAACGGCGGAAATACGGGCGTTACGGGAGGAAGCATCTACGACGGCCGGGACGTTTCCATCGGCGATGTGCGTTTCGAATACGGAAGCTTCGGTGACGGCATCGAAGGGGGCGGGAACTGCGCCTACAGCGACGGCCAGTCCATCAACCAGGCGGGCGCCATCGCCTGGAATTGCATCCCGGGAACGCTGCGCCAGACGGTCCTCTATCCCAATGACGGCGTCAATCTGCGCGGCCACGCGGGCGTGGAATTCGCGGGCCTGCGGCAGTATTCCAATAGAGGGTCACCGACCGTCGGTTGCGGCCTCGTGGGCCTTGGCGCGACTTTCGACCAGCCGCAGACTTCCAGCATCCGCAACTGGTTCAACTCCTATACGACGGGCCAGTACATCAATCCCCACACTTCCACGATCCAGATCGGCTTGAGCAGTGCCCGGGTTGCGACCGACCCCCTCACGGTTTGGGGCGAAGCGACCCCAGGGCTTATCAACGGCCAAACCAATAGCGCGAACAAGTGGGAGCGCGGCGATATCGACCAGTTCTATCCCTACGACCCGAGTGCGTCGAACACGTACCAGCTCGACGTCTTTACGACGCGCACCCTCATTCTGCCGCGCGCGTCCTTGTGGATGGCCGAGCCCACCGTCACGCGCCTGACATGCGGCCCCGGTTCCAACACCTGCAATACCTCCGGTAGCTATCTGGACTCCAACGCGGGTCTCGCGGGCGCCCAGTACGCCTACGTCCGCAACGGTGTGTGGATGGCCATGACCGAGAGTTCGGCCGCGGGGAGTTCCTCCGTCAATCAACCCTACGACTTCTTCCTCTCGAATCTGAGCGTCCGGAGCGCGAACGACTTCTCCCTCCTCATCAGCGCCAACGTGGCGGGCCTGGGCGACCTCGCCCAGCCGGCGGCCATTCCCTTCTTCTTCAACGACAATTTCTACGACGGCTCGACCCTGCTCCCTTCGACCAAGGTTTCCAATTACGGCCAGAACGACACCGGCGCGGGCCAGGAAACCCCGAACGGGACCGCCGACAACGACGGGGCTTTTGGTTCGGTGGACATCCGGGTGGCGGGCGCCCACGTCAAGGCGTGCAGCGAACCCGGAACGACGCTCGTCCTTCCCAAGGCCATGGCTGGCACGACGCGCCTACCCATGGCCGGCAATTGCGCCAATACGGCCGACGGGCAATCGCGCCCAGGGGGCATCGCCGTGGCGCGGACGAACGATCCCTTCAACCGCAACGGCCGCATGACCGGCCGGGTCTTCTTCCCGCCCTGGCCCAACGACAAGGTGCAGATCGAAGTGAGCGCCCCCGGCGTGCCGCCGCTCGTCTACAAGCGCAGCATCGTCCGGTCGGGCGGGGTGCCCTCTTCGGGCAACCAGCCGCCCACCGCCGTGGCGCCGAACCTGGTCGGTACGCCGCCGTGCAACCCCGTTATCATCGGTCTCTCGGGCGACGACCCCGAGGGAAGCAACATGACGGTGAACGTGACCTCGCTTCCCTCCCAGGGCACTCTGGCTCCCCAGACGGGCACGATCGCGGATGGCGGGACCCTCTCCGTCACCTATACGCCGGCCGGCGGGGATCCGGCCTGCCGCGGCACTTTCGTGTTCGAGTACACCGTCACGGACGACCAGGGCGCCGTTTCAGCTCCGTTCCTGGTCGCCATCAGCGTGAACCCGCAGCCCACGATTTCCGTCGGCGCGCCCAATCCGCGGCAGGTTTGCGAGGATCTCACGGTCGGCGGTGCCTGCGCGTCGCAGCAATCCAATTCATTTACTTTCACCGGTGCCGGAGGAACCCCGCCGCTTTCCATCAACATCACGGAAGTCCCGGCGAACGGCATCGTGGACGCGACCACCGGCACTTCGCCCCTCGTTGTCGCCTACACCCCGGATCCGAATTTCTGCGGGGCGGATACTTTCCGGGCGGTGGCCGTCGGCTCCGACCTGGGCGTCTCGACGCCGGTCACGGTGACGGTCAACGTGACGTGCGTGAACGACGCCCCTTCGGCGTTCGACGTGAGCACCACGGGTCCGCGCAATACCGCTCTGCCGGTCGTTCTTTCCGGCAGCGACGTCGAAACGCCGCTTTCGGGCCTGACCGTGCGGATGTTGTCGGTTCCGGGAGGAATCGGCGGGACGCTCAGTGGTTTTACCTGTAGCCCGGCTTGGCCCACTGTTCCTTGCAACATTACGCCGGTCGGCGCGCCCAAGACGGTGACGTACAATCCGCCGGCCAACACGAGCGGCATAGCGACCTTTACCTACGTCATCAGAGACGGCGCGGGCGTCGACTCCGCTCCGGCGACAGTCTCTATTCTGGTCAACAACCCGCCGGTGGCGACGCCGCCCGCCCCCGTGACGACCGCGGAGGATACGACGAGCGGCAACATCACGTTGACCGGCACGGATACGGAGAGCGCGGCAGGGACGCTGACGGTGGTTCTCGTCCGGGCTCCGGCTTTCGGCGTCTTGAACGGCGGTTGCGCGCCGACGCCCTGCGACATCACTCCGGCCGGCGTTCCCAAGACGGTGACGTTTACCCCGGGGCTCAATTACTTCGGCGGCGATTCCTTTGAATTCCTGATCCGGGACCCCAGCGGGGCCGAATCCGCGCCGCCGACCCAGGTGGATATCACGGTCACTTCCGTCAACGACCGGCCCAATACGCCGACGATCACCGCTCCGACGGGGGCCGTTTCGGGGACGCCGCTCTACACGACGCCATACAACACCTCCACGTGCAACATCCCGGATAATACGGATAATGAACCGGGTGGGTCGGAGTGCACGCCGGCCGCCCTGACGGTCAATTCCGGCGGCGTCATGGTGAAACCCGCGGCTGGTTATGCTACCCAGGGAGGCCTGAACACCATCACCGGCGGCCAGGGCAACCAGTGGCTTTCGGATTTCAGCCTGAGGGTGACCCGGGGCGGCACGGCCTATGCGTTTACGACTCCCGCAGTCAACGCGACGTGCAACCTGACGGATACGGGTGTTGCTACCCAGTTCCGCGAGGGAGCCGGAGGGTTGATCGATGCTTGTGCTGCCGGTCCCTACGCCCCGCAGCAGTCTTTCCGCGCGGCCTTCGGCATCTTGCGGGTGGATGGCACGACCTGGCAGATTACCGGCAGAGACAATGTTTGCGGATCGGGAAGCTGCGGCACGGACTCCTGTTGTGACCGATTTGGCGGGACGGTTGGCCGGTGGCGGATCTCATTCTACACATCGGATGATTCCGTTCTTAACGGTGCTGGCGCCAACGCGGATATCACCCACAGCGGCAGTTGCAACGGCGACCCCGACAACACGCCCCCGGGAAACACCATCACCAACTGGCGCTGGGAGTTCCCCGCCGGCGCGACGTACGTGAGCGGATGCACCGGCACGTGCACGGGTTGCGCTGGAAGCCCGCTGATTTGCAACGGCACGGGCTCCGCGCCCGAGACGCTCGTGATCCGGTGGAGCGGTGTCGCCGCGGGAGACCGGGCCGCGAATCTCTATTGCCGGGACGACCTGAGTCTCGACAGCCTGGCGGGAACGAAGACGATCTACGTTCGGTAGGAAAATCCAGTATTTTTACGGGCCTCTTCCTCCGGCGGGAAGAGGCACGTGTTCTTCCAGCTTCCATTGACATAGAATCCCGTGATATTTCGGAAGGCTAGACGGATGACTTTTCCGGCAAGGCGGCTAGGGCTGTGGCGCGCACTTTTCTATGGCACCTACGCGTTGCTCGGCGTGCTCCATTCCTTCATCTGGCGCTTGCCTCTGATCGGATGGGAGCCGTATCGAAGCTACCAGAAAATGGCGGAGGCGTGGCCGGATTTTGGTTTTGCGGCGCTCTGGGACATTCCTTACCGGATGGTCGAGGCGGGGGCCATCCCGTTGTTCCTTGTTTCCATTCCTTTTTTCTGGCTTCTGGGGCCGTGTGTGGCGGCCGTCCAGATGGGCGCGCTTTTGTGGAATTTGGGGGGGCTAGTGCTCATCGAAAAATCCCGGGGCGATCCCTGGGAAGGCCTGTGGGCCGCCGCCCTCGCTGCCTTGGGCCTTTCCCACGTGTCATACTTTCAGTTGGGCGCCAACGGCGGCCACGTTCAATTCCTTCTTCCCCTCGGCCTCGCGATCTTCCTCGCCTCCCGTTTCCTCGAAAGGGCGGAAACCATGAAACCCTGGGCGGCCGTTTTTTATGGCTTTGCGGCCTCGTGGATAACGGCGTTCATGCTTCCGGTTTCGATTCTCGTATTTGTTGCTTGTGCCGTATGCCTGCTGTCACTCCCGCCGCGACGGATGGCATTGTTGTTGCCGTTTCTGTCGTTGGGATTGATGGCGGGGGCCGCCGTTGTTCTCGAACCCCTGACGCGTCTTTATGAGCCCACCGGCATATTCCGTTTTTGGAGGGAAGTTCTTTCGGATTATTTTTCGCGTCTTGCCTGGTTCTTGGCGCAGGATATGGCTACTTATCTGTCAATTCGCGGTAGTTTGTTGACGGGCTATCTCCTCGAAACGGCCTTTCTCGCGATGGTGTGGTGGGGATTCACTGGTACGGCTTTCCGCAGGGAGCCCTCGTTCCGGCTGCTGGTGATCTGGTCGGCAGTGATGCCGCTGTGGGTGATATCCTATCCGACCTATTTTCCCGAGACCCAGGCACCCGATTTCTTCCGCCTCCGGTATTTGGGGATGTGCTGGACTGTCTGGGCCGTGTTCCTGGGGGTGGCTGGTGTCCGCCTTTGGCGGCACCAAGGTGTTTCACGCTGGCGGGGCTATTTGCGCCGGGCTCCGCTCGTTCTGGCGGGGATCTGGGTGGGAACGGGGGTTTCCCTCTCGTACGCCGTGGTCGATTACTGCAATTTTGGAGTGACGCGCCGCATGCCGCTTGCCACGCCGCTCGGAAGGATCATGGGGATGGTGTCGCGCGGATTCCGTTTTCCGGGGGACATGAATCAAATCCTGGCTTCTCCAGGGGAACTTCAAGAGACGCAAGCCCTGTACTTTCCTTTCCGCTTTCTCTTTGGAAAGAACCAGGAACGGTTGTCTTACATTGTCGAACAAGTTCCTGGCCGCCTGCGACTTCCTTTCGCTTTTGGAACGGGTCTCTTCATTTGCGAGGGCACCATTTCCTCCTCCATTGAAATGCAAGCGAGGCTTCCCGAACTCAAGGCCCTTTTGTCCGAGGACGAGGGGCGAGAGGTGGACCGCGGTTGCGAGGCCGCCCGCCGCGTGAAAGAGGGGACGCTGGCTTTCCGGTCCATGTCCTGGCCGTTGGACGATCAGGTGATGGAACTTTCTTCCTGCCAGTTATTGAGCGGGTGGGAGTATTTCCGGACCATTCCGGTCGGTAGGCAGCGGCCCCGATGGCCGTGGCAGGCGGTCCCGGAGGCTTCTTAAACTTCCATGGAGATTTTATCGCAAGACGCGCCGCTAGCCGCGGCAGAATACCGGTTTCACGCACTTTTCCGCGTGCTTTTGTACTCCGTCTACGGGACTTTCGGCGTCTTCCATGCCTTGAGCTGGACCATGCCCATCGGAGGCTGGGAAACCTTTACCGCGTATCAACGCATGCACGAAGTATGGGCGCATTTTTCATGGAGTGGGCTCTTTCACATTCCTTACCGGGCTGTTGAAACGGCGGCAATCCCGTTTTTTTTCGTGTCCTATCCCTTTTTCCTGGTTTTGGGCCCTTGCCTGGCCGCCGTTCAATTGGGATCGGTTGTCTGGAACCTTCTGGGGCTGGTCTTGATCGAATGGTCCTGGGACTCCCCTCTGGAAGGTTTGTTGGCCGCGGCTCTCGCTGCGTTCGGCCTTTCCCAAGTGACATACACTCAGTTGCCTGTCAGCGGCGGCCACATTCAGATGCTCCTGCCCTTTGGCCTCGCGCTGTTTCTGGCCTCCCGTTTCTTGAAGGGCGCGGAGCGGCTTCGTCCATTGGCGGCTTTTTTTTATGGATTGGCCGCCTCTCTCATCGTTGCGTTCATGCTTCCAATTGGAATTCTCGTGTTCGTTGCCTGCGTGGTTTGCTTGTTTGCGTTGCCGGTTTCCCGGGCGGTGCGCGTAGTGCCCACTCTCGTGCTGGGGGTAGCCACTGGGGCTGCTCTGACTGTCCCTTTTTTAATAGAACAATACGAACCGCCAAATCTTTTCGCCCGCGCGGTCCAAGAGACGAGGGAATATCCCCGGAAGTTCGCATGGCTCCTGGCCGAGGATTTGCCCATCTATCTTTCCATCCGGGGAAAGGTGTTTTCGGGGTACGCGATGGAACTATTCCTTTTCAGCGCGGTCGCCTGGGGGAGCGTTTCCCGTTTTTTCCGGGAGGATCGTTTGTTCCGGATAGTGGTTCTATGGTCCGTGGCCATGCTGCTTTGGATCGCGTGGTACCCTACTTTGCCTCCCGATATTCCAGCGGCGGATATTGGCCGCCTCCGGTACCTGGCTATGTGTTGGCCCTGTTGGAGCGTCCTGCTGGGGGTGCTGTCGGTCCGCTTGTGGCGCGCGGCGGGGGTGAAAATCGCGGGGAGGGGGAGTTTGCGGAGAATCCCTCTTGTCATGGCGGGGACGTGGTTGTGCGCCGGCGTTTTTTTATCTTACGCCATTCTCGACTACTGCCACCTGGGCGTGACGAGACAGGTGCCTATGGCCACGCCTGTCGGACGGATTATGGACATGGTCTCTTCGGAGTTTCGCTTCCCGGGGCGAGCGGATCAGATATTGGCTTCCCCGCCGGAGCTTCGGGGGACACAAGCCATGTTCTATCCTTTTTGGTTCATGTTCCGCGGAAAAACCCAGGCTGTTACCTTGTTTGAAGAGCTTCCAGAGAGCTTGCGCGAACCTTGCGCTTTTGGCATGGGACTCATTCTTTGCGAGGGCGGTATCCCCATCGTAGGGGCCATACTGGAGCAGGTATCCGCCCTCAAGGCGGCCATGACGCCTTTCGAGCGTGATGCCGTGGAAAGAGGATGCCAGATGGGGACGCGCCTGAGGGAAGGGACGGTGCGGTTTCGCGCCCTGGCCTGGCCCCTGGAGGCGGAGGCGATCGATCTTTCGTCCTGCCAGATGGTTGGGGGATGGGAGCACTTTCGCACTCCACCCGTATGGTCCCCGCGCCCGGCCTGGCCTTGGAGCGATGGTTGAGAACTTTTGCCATCGCTTCTCGCAGTGACGCGCGTCATGTTTTAATTGCTCCGGCCGAACTGGCTTTACCGAGAGGGCATCTCCCGCGTTGTCGCTTGGACAGGGATGATTGAAGCAGTAGAATTGAACAGGTACCCGGAAATGCCGCCTCCCGCGACCGCTGATCCGCGAGTGGAAGAATTCGTCCAGGAAACCGGCCGAGAGGCTGCTTTCCTTCCGAAATTATCTTCTCAACTCCGCCCTGTGGCTCAACTAGCCGTTCGCCGCTTATTTGGCCGAAAAAGCCCCTTTCAAGTCACTTTCTCTCTCACCAACCGGTGTAATTTCCGTTGCGAATACTGCGACATCCCCCTTCAACACCGGGAGGAAATGACTACGGGCCAGTGGTTCCAGTGCATCGATGAATTTACGGCTGGAGGCATGGGCCGGGCCAGTGTCATTGGCGGCGAGCCGCTCCTCCGGGAGGACGCTGGGGAAATTATCCGGTATTTAAAAAAGCTTGGCGTTCATGCGGCCATGAACACGAACGGCTGGTTCGTAAAGGAGCGGATCGAAGACGTGCGGGCTTTGGATCTTGTTTGCGTGACTTTGGATGGTCCCGTGGAAATTCACGACAAGCAAAGGCATCCCGAATCCCACCGCCGGGCGATCGAAGCTATTGAAATCCTTAAAAGCCGGGGAGTGCCGGTAGTGACCATGACAGTGATTACTCCCCAAGGCGCCGAGCGGGTGGACTACGTACTGGAGATCGCCCGCCAGTACGGGCACAAGGCTTACTTTCAATTGGAGCACGACCGCTCTTGCGACGTCTATGCCCCCGTCGCCCCGCGGATCCACGACCAGGGGATCGCGGCTCTGGCCCGCCGGTTGATGCAAATGAAGCGCGAGGGCCTTCCGGTGGGGAATTCAATTCCCGTTCTGGAGATGTATGTCCGGGATGGCCGCCGGATTGGCGGTTCCTGCGCGGATTGTTTCGCGGGCAGCTATTATGCCTACGTGATGTGCGATGGGACGGTGGCTCCCTGCCTGCTGACCCAGAGGCAACCCGAGCAGCAAAATGGCCTTAAACACGGCTTCCTCAAGGCGTTCCAGGAAATGACCGCTCCAGAAGGGCCCGGATGCGCCTGTGTTCCGGTGCATGAGGTAAATCAGATGCTGGCCTTCAATTTGCGTGTATTATGGAGCGCATTGGAATTGGTTTGAGTGATTTTGAATGGAAACCGGGGCCCCTAGTGGTCTGATGCCGCTTCGAACGGTGCCTGTCGAGGAAATCCACCCTCCTTTCCCCGCGGATATCGAAATTATCCGGATGGACATGAAGAGTCCGGCCGTTCTCCGCGGATACGCCCGTGATTGGCCGGCTCTGGCGAAGTGGAATGGTGAATATTTCAGGAACGAATTCAGTGATACCCGCGTTCCCATCGCCAGTTACGTCGGAGGGCGGGTGAATTTCCTAGAGGGGGTGGGGGTCGATTACTCCGAACTCCCGCTTGGTGACATGCTCCAGGCCACGAGGCAAGAAAGCCGGTCGTTCGCGATCGGGGCTCCCTTGGAACGCTTTCCCGCCCGCCTTCGCGAGGATCTGCGAAGGCCGGCCGTTTGCGAAGACGCCGCATGGGTGCGTTCGAAAGTCTTCATTTCTCCAGGTGGAATTGGAGCTCCCCTTCACCGGGACATTCCCCACAATATTTACGTGCAAATCGCCGGGCGCAAGAAATGGATTCTTTTTTCGCCCGCCGACAACGCGAACGTCTATCCCTATCCGCTTTTCTCGAAGCTTCCTGCTTTTGCACGGGCCGACGCGGAGACTCCGGATTTCGGCCGTTTTCCCTGTCTTCGCGATGCAAGGCCCTGGGAATGCGTCCTCGAACCGGGCGACGCGCTGCTGCTCCCGAGTTTCTTCTGGCACCAGACCCGAGCACTCGATTTCTCGATTTCGGTGAATTTCTGGTTCGCCCGGGGGAAGCTGGCCCTGGCCGCCTGGTTATCCGATCTGGGCAAGAGGATACTGGGACTCAGCCGTTGAATATTTTTTCGGGCTGGCCGGGGCTTCCGTGGGGCGGATCACGCGTCCGGTGCTGGTAAGTTACGTGGTGATGGGGTACTCTTTCCCCGCAAATTGACAGGAATGCGTTCGGGCGCGATGCCGGTAAACGGCTGAGAGCCCCCTCCTCGTGGAGGATCCCATGCGGATTTTCTTGATTAATCCGCCGACCAATTACGACGACCCCTATCCTTGGGTTGAACCGCTCGGCATCGGGTACATCGCCGCCGCGTGCCGGGACGCCGGCCATGAAGTCCGCATCCGTGACCTCTGTTATACGACGATGGATGCCGTTTCCCGCGTTTTCGGTGAGCTCGACGAGTTCAGGCCGGATCTGGTGGGGCTCACCGCGATGACGGAGAATTTCAAGAACGGCCTTGAGATCGCACGTGCCGTAAAGAGCCGTTACGGCTGCCCGGTTGTCTTTGGCGGTTGGCACGTTTCCGGAGAGCCTCAAGCGGTTCTGGATCCAGCCATCGACTACGTTGTCCGGGGGGAAGGCGAGGACACCATTCTCGAGCTTCTCGAGTATTTACAGGATAAGGGCCCCGCTCTTTCGGAAATCAACGGCATAGCCTACAAGGAAGGCGGCGTTCTACGGCTCACCGCCCCCAGGACCCGGATCAAGAAGCTAGCCCGCCTTCCGGTTCCGGTTCGCGAGGGACTTTCCCTCGAGAATTACAAATATCTCATGCTTTTTTCCCAGCCGATCTCGAGAATGCGGACTCTATCCGTTCAGGCTTCCCGCGGGTGCCCTTACACGTGTGTTTTTTGCCAAACGCCAGCCGTCTGGTCGAATGTTTGGACGAAGCGGACGGCTTCCTCCGTAGTCGATGAAATCGAGGAGCTCGCGGAGCGGCACGCGGCTAATACGTTCGTTTTCAGGGACGAGGAATTTACGGTCCGGCCCAACTGGGTCGTCGAACTTTGCGAAGAAATGATCCGCCGGGGTATTCCCCGGCGCCTTAGCTGGGGGGCCTTCGTGCGGGTCGATGATGCGGTGCCCGAAATGGTGAAGGCCATGAAGGCGGCTGGCTGTTCGTACGTCTTGATGGGGATCGAGGTTTCGGACGAAGAGCAAGCAAAGAAAATCAAGAAATTCTACAAACGGGAAGAGGCCGAGCGCGCATTCCGTCTCTATTACAACGCCGACATTTTCGCGCAGGGAAGCTGGGTCGTAGGATTCCCTTGGGATACGCTGGAGTCTTTAGAACGATCGTTTGAATGGATTTTGACTCTGGAGATGGATTCCCTGACCATGGCGTTTGCTACGCCGTTCGCCGCAACTCCTTTGCGGGAGTACGTCGATCGCCACGGCCTTCTCTTGACGCAGGACACGAATGCTTTCACGCTGCACGAACCTGTGATTCGTACGCCGGAAATTCCTCTGGAAACACTCAGGAAGCTTCCGGCCTGGTACCGGAGGCGTTTTTACTTCCGCCCTGCGCAGATGGCCCGTTTGGCGCGGAAAATCGTCCGCGATCCCCGGCGCGTAAGGATCGTGGCCGAACTCCTCTACGACCGGGTTTTCAAGGCCAAGCTTTTTAGTTACATGTCGCCCGACCGGCGCCGGAGGGACTGGACCTTCAAGGTTCCCGGGCAATATTTCGAGCCTTTGAAACAAGTGGCGGCGCCAACGGGAGATTCCACTACAGGGCCTCGAGCCTTGGCGGTGTGAGCGGAGGATTCCGGTTATGAGGATTTTTCTCATCAATCCTCCCAGCAATTGCAGCGACACGTTGCCATGGCTCGAGCCGCTAGGGCTATCTTACATCGGCGCCGTTTGCCGGGATGCGGGGCACGACGTGCGGATCCGTGACCTTTTGACGATCGAAAAGGCGGATATCCCCGCGCTCTTCGCTGAGTTGGACGGCTTCCGGCCCGATCTGGTGGGCTTTACGGCCATGAGCGAGCATTTCCGCAACGGGTTGGAACTCGCCCGGGCCGTTAAAAGCCGTTACGGATGCACCGTCGTTTTCGGCGGATGGCACGTCTCCGGAGAACCCCGCGCCGCGCTAGAGTCGGCAATCGACTTTGTTGTGCGGGGAGAGGGAGAAGACACGATCCTGGAACTCCTGGATTATCTCCAGGGGAAGGGCCCGGCTCTCGACCAGATCGACGGGATCGCGTACGAAAAGGATGGAATACTCCGGATCACACGCGCGCGGGATCGGATCAAGAAACTTGCCCGCCTTCCGGCGCCCATGCGGGAAGGGCTTCCGGTCGGCAGTTACCGCTTCCCCATGCTTTATTCCGTCCCGGTTTCCCGGATGAACACCCTTTCCGTTCAGGCGTCCCGGGGGTGTCCCTACAAGTGCGTTTTCTGCCAGACGCCGGCCCTGTGGTCCAATCTTTGGAGCAAGCGGGCTCCCGTGGCCGTCGTGGACGAGATCGAAGAACTGGTCAATCGCTACAACATCAATACCCTGATTTTTCGCGATGAAGAATTTACGATCCGGCCCCAGTGGGTGATGGAGATTTGCGAGGAGATGGCCCGGCGGGGACTGCCCAAGAAAATTACCTGGGGAAGCTTCGCCCGGGTCGACGACG
>JBFLVN010000044.1:0-17695 GCA_040758475.1 Bdellovibrionota bacterium | reverse complement strand
CAGCGAGCGGAGTTCGGGGGCGGCCTTCATGGAACCCATCTGGGAGCGGACGCCCCGGAGCATGAAGGGCTTTAGGTAATTCTCCGGAATGCGCCTCGCCCCTTCCACGGGCCAGGTGGCCTGCCGGGCCTTTGATAAAACGCGGGTCGAAAGATCGGTAGCCAGGATTTCGATCCGCCAGCCCGAATCGGGCGGGAAATTTCCAAGGAGAGACATGGCGAGCGAAAAGGGCTCTTCGCCCGTCGAACACGCGGCGCTCCAAACGCGGATTTTCTTTTCCTTCCCCGCCCTTCCGGCCCCGGAGAGCCAGGAGGGATAAATCCGCTTCTCTAAAAACTCGAATTGCTGGGGCTCGCGAAAGAAGCTCGTCTCGTTCGTGCAGATCCGGTTGATGACCTCGAAGAGTTCGCCCCCGCTTTTATCCCCCACGACGCGCTCGTAGTAATCCCCGAAGGAGCGGATTTGCAGTTCCCGAAGGCGCCGGGAGAGGCGGCCCATGACGAGGGCCTTCTTGAACGGCGGGAGGTCGATGCCCACCTCCTTGCCGATCAAATCGCGGAAAAGGGCGAACTCCCGGTCCGAGATGGGCTTTACGTCGGGCTCCTGCGCGAGGGGCGGTTCCCGAAGGACCTCTGCGGCGGCAGCCGTCACGGAGCGGCAGCCTCCAGGCGTTCTTCCCGCGCGGGAGAATCTCCGAGCTGCGAAGCGGCGCGAAGGTCCCGGGCGTCCAAGACGCGATCCACGTCCAGGACGAGGAGGAAGCGGCCTTCGAGCTTCCCAAGGCCCAGGAGATACTCCGTGTGGACCTTGGCCCCAAGCTGCGGGGCGGGCTCGATCGTATTTTGCTCCAAATCGATCACTTCGCTGACCGCATCGACGAGAAGCCCCATGGGGAGAATGCCCCCGTCCACGGGGACTTCGACGATGACGAGGCTCGTGAGCTTCGTCGTGGCCGTGGCGGAAAATCCGAGGCGCGCGGCCAAATCCACGACCGGGACGACCGTGCCCCGGAGGTTGATGACGCCCCGCACGGCCGAGGGCATCAGGGGGACTTTCGTCGGCTTTTCGTAGCGGACGATCTCCCGCACCCGAAGGACGGGCGCGGCGAATTCCTCGCCCCCCACGGCGAAGGTGAGGAACTGGGGAAGTTCTTCCTCGTTAACTGTTTGCGCGTTCATGAAAGCTCCCTCCCCTAGAACCGCTGGAAGTCCCGGTCTTCAAAATCCTGGTGGAGGCGGCCGTGGCCGTTCGCGCCGCTCGCTTTCCGCGCGGCGGGCGGCGGCGGGGCGTGCTCGAAAGAGGTTTTCTTCTCCTCTTTTTTCCCGTTCCCGGGAAGGACGGGCCTTTCGGGCGGCAAGGAGCCGTTCCCACCCAACTGGAAGAAACTCACGAGATCGCGCATGGCGACGGCCTGGGAGGCGAGTTCCTCGGAAGTGCTGGCGAGTTCTTCCGAGGAAGCGGCGTTCCGCTGGGTGACTTGATCGACCAGCGTCATGGCCTTGCTCACCTGGGAGACGCCCGTGCTCTGCTCGTTGGACGCGGCGACGACTTCCTGGACGAGCTTGGTCGTCTTGCGGATGGAGGGGACGAGATCGCCTAGTTGCTGCCCGGAGCGCTCGGCCACGGCGACGCTCGCGCCCGCCGTCTGTCCGATCTCCTTGGCCGCGCCCTGGCTGCGCGTCGCGAGCTGCCGGACTTCCCGCGCCACGACGGCAAAACCCTTCCCGTGCTCGCCCGCCCGGGCGGCTTCGATGGCGGCGTTGAGCGAAAGAAGGTTCGTCTGGTAGGCGATGTCGTCGATAATGGAAATCCGCTCGGCGATGGCCTTCATGGCGTCGACGCTCGCCTGGACGGCCTTGCCGCTTTCTTCGGCGTCGATCGCACCCTTGAGGGCCATTTCCTCCATCTGCCGGCTGTTCTCGGCGTTCTGGGTGATGGAGGCGTTCATCTGCTCCAAGCTCGCCGTCGCTTCCTGGACGGAGGCGGCCTGTTCGTTGGTTCCTTGGGATAACTGCTGAGACGCGGAAGAGACCTGGTTGGCGGCGGAGGCGATGGCGTCGGCGGCGGAGACGACCTGCCGCATGATCTCCGAGAGGCGGCCGGTCATCTCGTCCATGGCGACGAGGAGTTGGCCCGTCTCATCGCGCGTCACGGCGGGGATTTCGACGGCCAGGTTCCCTTCGGCGATCTTGCGGGCGACGTCCACGGCATCCTTCAAAGGCCGCGTGATGCTCCGGGCGATGAAGAAAACGAGGATGCCCGCCGCCGCGATGGCCAGCAGCGTGAGCGAGAGGGCCATCCACTTCATTGCCTGGAAATCGGCGACGCGGGCGTCGAGGAGGACGTCCATCTCCTCCTGGGCCAGGAACCAAAGGGAAAAGCTCTGGTCCAAAAGTGCCCGGCCCGCTTCGACGAGGGACTGGACGTTCAGCCTCTCCCCCGACCTTCCTACCTCTTCGATCAGAGCGAGAACGCGGTCAGCTGCTTCTTTGTGGGCTCGCAGGGCGCCCGGAAGCCGCTGGCGCAGGCTCGCGCTCTCGCCATAGAAATTCCCGTCCTCATTCAGGGCCGTCTGGGCGCTCGCCTGGATGCGGTCCACGTCCGACTGCCGAAGGAGCGTTCCCAGGACCGCGAGGTGCATCCGTTCGGCGGGAGCGAGGGTGCCGTCGGAGAAAGATGCCTGGGTGTAGGAAATGATGTCCTGAATCCGATCCTGTTCCTGCGGAAGGGCAAGGAGGGTCACGTCCATGAGGTAGTAGCTATCCAAATCGGGATCGAGGATGAGGTTCGAGGTATCCCCAGCGTGGGTGATCAAGGTGCGGATTTTCTCGAAGAGTGGCACGTGAGCGTAGTCGCTTGCCGCCGGGGCCATGCCGGGAAGGCCGGCCTTGAGGGTGCTCCACGCCTCGGCGATGGCTTCGGGGCTCGCCTGCTCGCGGGAACGCTTGGCGAGGCCCTCGGAAGTGGCCTGGAGGTCCACCGCCAGTTCCTGGTGGATGCGGCTCAAGTCTTCCAGGTCCGCAGCGATGAGGCCCTGCTGCTGGACGAGGGCGGATTCCAAATTCTTCGCGCCCGAGAGGACTTGCCGCGCCAGGATCTTGTGCTCGATGGCGTGCTGGAAGAGTTTTTCGAGCCGCCGCTGGTAGGCGTTCCCGTATTTTTCCAGGGTGGCGAAGCGGATGTCGTAGTTGATCCCCTTCGTCAGAAAGAAGAGCAGCACGCCGATGGGCAAGCTGAACGACAGGGAGATCAGCAGCAATTTTCGGGAGACCTTCATGTTCCGGAGCATTGAAAAACCCTCACTTTCCTACAAGGAATTGGCTGGACTCGTTTCGAAAGACGCTGTGTTAACGCCGCTTGCCTGATCGCCCTTCGGATTTTCCGGGCGCAGGCGGATGGCGCGGAAGAGGTTGGGAACGTCCACGATGAGGGCGACGCGCCCGTCGCCCAGGATGGTGGAACCCGAAATCCCCGCGAGGCCCTGGAAGAGTGGCCCCAGGGGTTTGATCACCGTACGGGCCTCACCCAAAAGCCCGTCCACGGAAAAGGCCACCCGGGCCCCTTCCCGCTGGACGACGACGGCGTTGCGGCGCGGCCCTTCGGAGCCCGGCAGGCCGAACCATTCCCCCAAATTGACGTAGGGAACGGCCGCCCCTCGCAGGTTGATAAAGCCGTTCTTCTCCGCTTCCCGGCGTTCGCCGGCTCCCAGTTCCAGGCACTCGGCCATGCAGGACATGGGGAAGACGAAAACCTCGCTCCCCACTCCCGCCAGAAATCCGTCGATGATGGCAAGCGTGAGCGGAAGGCAGATGTGGAAAGAAGTCCCCCGCCCCGGCGCGCTTGCGACCTGGACGTCGCCCCGCAGTTCTTCGATCGTCTTGCGGACGACGTCCATGCCCACGCCCCGGCCCGAGAGGTTCGTCACCTTGGCCGCCGTCGAGAGGCCGGTTTCGAAGATGAGCCGGTCGGTTTCCTGGTCCGAAAGGGAGCGGCCCGCCTCAATGACGCCGGCGGCAATCGCCCGTTCGCGAAGGCGTGCCCGGTCGATGCCGCGGCCATCGTCCCGGATGTCGAGGTAGAGGCTCCCCTCCCGCTGGCCCGCGTGGATTTCGATGGTCCCCTCCGGGGGTTTCCCCGCGGCCGCCCGCTCGTCGGGGTGCTCGATCCCGTGGTCGATGGCGTTGCGGATGAGGTGCGTCATGGGCCGCCGCATGTGCTCGATGATCGCCTTGTCGAGCGCCACTTCGCTCCCCGAAGTGACGAAATGGACTTTCTTTCCAAGTCCCGCGGAGAGCTCCCGGACGACGCGTACGAACGGCCGGAAGAGGCTATCGATGGAAATCATCCGGGTGCCGAAAACCTGGTCCTGTAATTCCTGGGCCCGCTGATCGAGCTCGTCGAGGATTTCGAGGAGTTCTTCCGGCGGGGCGTTTTGCAGGACGAGCGAACGGAGCTGCGAGTTCTTGACGGCCAGTTCGCCGGTCAGATTCAACAGATCGTCGAGCCGGGAAGCATTGATCCGCACCGTGCCGCCGTGCCCCTCCTCCACCGGGGACTCGGAAGAGGCGGCTGCTTCCTCAACGCGGGACGCGGGCTCCACTGTCACGCCGATCGAATCGTCGAAAATAAAGAAACCCGCGCGCACTTCATCAATCGACTTGGGGCTCGAAAGCTCGATCTGGTAGCGGAGGGCCAGAGCGTTGGGATCGCCGAGGGATTCGAGCGGTGGAATACTCGCCGGGTCGAGCCGGGCGGATTCGATCCTCCCCACGTCGGCCATGTCCTGGAAGAGGTACGGGGGATCGAGAAGTTCCGGGAGCGGTTCCCCCGGATATTGAAGCGTCACGTGGTAGGGCACCGGATTCCCAGCGCCGCCCGCCAAGGGGGCCTTTGCAAGAAGCTGGCGAAAACTCTCGATCGTAGCCGCCGGCGGCAAGGGCTTTTGTGCGAGAGCGGAATCCCGGACGGCGTAGAGGACCTGGAAGAGCGGACCCGCGAGAGATGCGTCCAGCAAGCGTTCTCCTTCGCGAAGGGGCTGGAGAACCGATTCGAGCTGATGGATGAACTCCTCCAGATCGCCCCGGCCCACGCACGCCGCGTTTCCCTTGATCGAGTGAAGGGCCCGGAAAAGAGTCTTCTGGGATTCCCGGTCGGAGGGATTTTTCTCGAGCCGGATCAAAATGGATTCCGCCAAGGAGACCTGTTCTTCGGTCTCCCGGTAGAAAACGGAAACGAGTGAGGCTTCTTCCGTCGTGTCTTTTTCGTTACTCACGGGAGAGCTCCTTCACCCAGACTTCGCCAGTCCCACAATCCATGATGATTTTGCGGCCCAATCGGCCCCCCACGCTCTGCCCCACGACCAAAATCCCCTTGGAGAGAAGCCAGGAAAGCGCCCATTCCACGTTGCGCTCGCCGATCCGGAGATGGGGGGAAGCGGGCTGCGGGCCCATCTGGGCGCCGCCGAAGACTTTCGCGCGAAGGCTCTTCTCCGAAACCCCCAGGGCCGCGAGCCGTTCGAGCAAGGCCTCCGAAGCGGGCTCGCCCCACCGATGGGGCGTTGGTTCGTGACGGGAAGGGCGCCCCGAAAAGAGGAAATGATTGAGCCCTCCGATCCGGCGCGCCGGCTCGAACAAGCAGATCGAGACGCAGGAACCCAGGATCGTCGTGATCTGCATGGGCCCCTCTCCGGCCGCCAGATGGCCCGGCAGCACGAAACGCCCTTGCGGCGGCGCGGGACGTTCCCGCGGGAGGAAAGCCGGCGCGCTCATGATTGGAGGCATTCCGTTGCATGGTGTTTCGCCATCGATTCCCAGAAAGCCTTGGAAGTGCCGGAAAACCGGACTTGTTTCCCGCCCCCCGCCGCGCTCTTGCAGCAAGCAAGGATCAACTGGACCCCCGGCCCGTCCACCGCGAGAACGCTGGTCAGGTCCAGCACGATGTCTTTCCCGGACGCCAAGGCCTCCACCAGAGAGGAACGGATGGATTCCAACTCCCCCCGCGCAACGCGGGCTGGCAAGGCGATGTGGGCGATTTCTCCGGAAGCGGCCACGGGAAGTCCCTTCTCACTCGCCCCGGGCCGCGCGGGCAAGGGACTCGCGAACGAGCGCGCTCAGGTTGTCGCCGTCCCGCTCGCGGAACGCGGCGGCGCAGAGGGCCTTGGCCGCTGCGCCCGCCAGGAGTTCGAAAAGTTCGAGGTCCGTATCGGTAATGGCGCACTTCTGGGGAAGCCATCCGTAGATGAGCAGGGCGCCGATCACGTCCCGTTCGAGGCGCAGCGGGATGGCGGCCACCGGACAGGCTTCGAGGCCGTCGGCCACGTAAATGCGGCCTTCCATCGCTTCCCGGATCGCCGGATGGCGCGGATGGGGGCGGCGGCCGGGGCTCCCCTCATGGGCGACCTCCGCCACCAGGACCGGCTGGGAATCGTCTCCCGCCAGGAAGATGCCGAACTGCTCCGAACCAACGAGGTTGACGACGATCTCCTGGATGGTTTCGAGAATCTCCCGGATATCGAGCGTGCTCGAAAGGCGCTGGGCGACGACGAAGAGATTCACGAATTTGGCATGCTGCTCTTCGGCCTCGCTGCAACGCAGGCGCAAGTCCTCGTTTTCGAGTTCGAGGGCCTTGAGCCGCTCCGAAAGGCCATCGAGCGACGTCCGTATCTGCTCACTCTCCCCTTCGACCCTGCTCAGGCGCTGATCCCATCTCTCCTCCACAGCCCACCTCGACTCTCTGTCCCCGCACGGAGTTTTCTCAAGAAGCCGTTAAAGACCGGATTTTCGCCAAAAGCTCGTCCTTCTTGACCGGCTTGGTGACGTATTCGTTGCAACCCAGATCGAAAGCGTCTTCCATGTAGCGCTCTTCCCCGCGCGTCGTGACCATGATGATGGGAATTTGCGAAGTCTCTTCTTGCGCCCGAATCCGGCGAGTGGCTTCGAGGCCGTCCATCTCGGGCATCGAAATGTCGAGCAGAATGAGGTCGGGCCGCTGGGCCAGGGCCATGTCTACGGCGTCGCGGCCGTTGCGGGCCACGACGAAATCGAAGAACTCCTTGCCAAGAAGCATCTGCTCGTACTGAAGTTGCGTGAGCTGGTCATCCACCAGCAAAAGCTTGAGTTTCCTCGCGTTCATGACAGGAGCCCCCCAGCCGGCATCACCGCCGGCGCGGCGGCCTTCGCGCGCCGGGTCAGAAGGCGGGAAATAGTGGCGATGAGTTCCGAATCGGGGGCGGACTTGGAAACCCCCGCCTCCGCCCCCACTTCCGCCACGGCGGCGGCGATCTTGGCGGGCTCCTCGGAAGAGAAAATCACGATGGGGATGTCGAGGCGCCGCTTGATCGCGCGCCCCACGGCTTTCCCGTCGATCGTCGGCATTTGGAGATCGAGGACCAGGAGATCGGGCGGGGAGGCCGAGAAAACGGCCGTCTTCGTATCAACCCAGGAATCCGTGGCTTGAACGCGCAGACTGAGGCTTCGCAAGGCATTGCGCACCCTCTCGCGGGCAGCCTGTGCATCGTCCAGAACCAGTACTACCGGCAGGTTCATGGTTCTCTCCTCTCCTCCAGCAACAGGCCGGAAATCGCGCTTCGAAACGCCGTCCGGTCCAAAGGCTTCTCCACCACCGCATCGCATCCGTAAAAAGAAGCACGATCTTGCGTGAGGCTCGCCGTTGCCGCGCTTACCAGGACGACGGGAATCTGCCGGGTCTTTTGATTGGCCTTGAGCTTCCGGCAGACTTCGAGACCGTTCAAATCCGGCAGCATGAGATCCAGGACGATGAGGTTGGGAACATTGGTATTGGCGATCCGCAGGCAATCGGCCGCATCCCGCGCCACCAGATAGTCGTAATGGCTCCCCAGAATCATCTTTTGATGGATGATCTGGGTGTCCATATCATCCACCAAAAGGATTCGTAGTTTTCGCCGTTCTCTTGACGGAAGAGCAAAATCCGACTTCTGGCCGGTATCCGCAATACCCGACACGGTTGTTACCCTTCTCTAAGAAGGGTCTCTCAGCAATGGGCGTGCCGCCTGTGTGAATTTAGTCACATACTTGCGAGTAGGATTTTTTACTTAAAAATATCAAATATTTTCAGTAGGTTATGTCTATAACCCCACGTCGTTATTTAATCGGAAAACTTCAATAACCAGGCTAAAAACTCACTTGTTCATGAGCATGGCTCAAATGTGAGTGGGTCAAAATTGAACCGGTGATCAGGTCTGGCTCAATCGATGGCGTGTTCTTTAAGCAAACGCTTGAAGGTCGAAAGGGATATTTCCAGGGCCTTGGCGGCGGCGCTCTTGTTGCCCCCCGACGCACGGAGGGCCCGGTCGATGGCTTCCCTTTCAGCCTGTCTTTGGGCTTCTCTCAGGGGAAGCACTTGGCCCGCTGGCACCCCTTCACGGCCGCTGGATTGCGGGTTCTTGAAGGACGCCGCACCTGTCTGGAAACCTTCAGGCAATCGGATCCGCAGGTCCTTGTGGACGATGAGGGAACGCTCCACGACGTTGCGAAGTTCTCGGATGTTTCCGGGCCAGGAATAACCCTCAAAAGCATCCAGGACGCCGTCGTCGAAGGTGACCCGTTCACTGTGCCTGCCGAGGAGTTCCTGGCATATCTGGGAGACGAGATCGGGAATATCCGATAGCCGCTCCCTCAACGACGGCATGCGGAGAATCAACGTGGAAATCCGATAGTAGAGGTCCGGGCGAAAACTCTGGGCCGAAGCGGAGGGGCCCAAATCCCGGTTCGTCGCGGAAATAAGCCAGAAATCGCTGTACCCCTCCCGAGTGCTCCCCACCCGGCGAAACGTGCGGGTTTCGATCGCCCGGAGCAGTTTGGCCTGGAACTGGGGGGGAATCTCCCCCACTTCGTCCAGGAACAGGGTCCCGCCGTGGGCGATTTCCATGAGGCCGATCTTCCGGTCCTGGGCCCCCGTAAAAGCCCCTTTCTCGTGGCCGAAGAGCTCGGATTCAAACAGAGCGTTGTCGAGGCTCGCACAATTGACCGCGACAAAAGGGGCGTTGGCCCTGGTGCTTTTGGCGTGGAGAGAGCGGGCCGCCCGCTCCTTTCCGGCCCCCGTCTCCCCCAGGACCAAAACCGGCGTGGGCGACGCCTCGGAATACAGGTCGATGAGCCGGAAAAGCTCTTTGGCTTTTTCCGAACTCCCCGGCGTCAGAGCATAGTAAGTGCCGCGCCGCGCCACCGACGAACGGTTGAAAGCCGCGGCCCTTTCCACCTCCGCGTGATGGAAGGCGTGGTCGACTTTCTGGACCAACTCCTCCATGTCGAGCGGCTTGAGGAGGTAATCGACCGCGCCCAAGCGCAGCGCCTGTACGGCGAGCCGCACGTCCCCCGCTCCCGTCATCATGATGATTTTCGGGGGGAGTTCATCCCCCGTAAAATCGCTGATTAGATCGATCCCGCTGCCGTCGGGAAGGTTCTGATCGACGATCACGACGTCGTAGGATTCTTTCCTGGAAACCTCCCGGGCCTCAGCAAGGCTCCCTGCCAGGACCGCCTGAATTCCATTGCGCGTGAGGTAACGTTCCATCCCATTCCGCAGAATCAGGTCGTCCTCGATCAACAAGAGGCGCCGACGCGGGGGGGCCGATTTTTTTTCATCCAACTGGGACATGCTTAGAATCTCAAATTAAGAACGTTACCCCCCCAAAGCGGGGATTCCCCTGTTTGGTCCATGGAAGACGCTGTTTGTTACACTCCCCTCGCGATAAATGACGGCGGTTCAATCCAGCACCTCTTCCAACTTGGCACTTAGCTCCAAGGGCGTAAAGGGTTTCTGAAGGAACCCAGCGAGCCCTTTTCCCGCGAAACGGGAAATCGTGTCTTGTGAATTGTATCCGCTCATTAAAATAATCTTCATTTTGGGGTTCAAACGGAGGATCTCCCGCAACGCTTCCGCACCTCCCATGCGCGGCATCGTCAGGTCGAGCAGGATGCATCGGATATCCATGTTTTGCCCGAGAATTTGCAGGGCCCGTTCCCCATCTTCCGCCAAAAGGACCGTAAAGCCGAAACGCTCCAGCATTTTCCTGGCCGCCGCGCGTACAGCTAATTCATCATCGACCACAAGAACGTTCCCATGGCCCTGAATGACGGAGGCGGGTTTCTCCCCCGATTCCCAGGAATCGGCGGCCTGGCGCTGGGCGGGCAGCAGAATTTTGAACGCGGTCCCCTTGCCCATTTCGCTGTAGACCTTGAGCGTGCCCTTGTGCCCCCGGACGATGCCCAAGACCGCCGAGAGTCCCATTCCCCGCCCTTCCGACTTGGTCGAAAAAAACGGATCGAACATGTGCGCCTGCACGTCCGGCGGAATCCCGCGCCCCGTGTCCGAAACTTCGAGAAAAACATAATCCCCCACGGGGAGTTCGGGAGCGGCGTACGTGCCGTCCAAATACTCCCGATCCGCCGAAACAATCCCCGTCGCCACCGTCACGATCCCCGGGGAAGAACCGATGGCTTCGGAAGCGTTGAGAAGGAGGTTCATGATGATCTGGCGGATCTGCGTGGCGTCGGCTTCGATGGTCGGCAGTTCCCGGGCCAGGTCGTAGCGGATCGTCACGTTCTTGGAGACGGTCACCCGGAGCAAATTCCCCATCTCCCCGATCAACCGGTTCAGGTCGATGAAGCCGACGACGAAACGTCCCTTCCCCGCGTAAGCCAGCAGCTGACGGGTCAGATCGCTGCCACGGCGGGCCGCCTCTTCGACCTGCTTGAGCGGGTCCCGCAGGACCGAGGACTCTGGAATGTCGAGAAGCGCGAGGCTGGCGTTGGCCAAAATGGCCATGAGGATGTTGTTGAAATCATGAGCGATTCCCCCCGCCAGAACGCCGATGCTCTCCAGCTTCTGGCTTTCGAGCATCTGCCGGGTGATTTGGATCTTCCGCTCTTCCGCTTTTTTACGCTCCGAAATATCGCGAAGAAAACCCGCGAAAACGGGAGAACCCCGCCGGGGTAATCTCGTCACCGTGAGTTCCACTGGGAACCGGCTCCCATCGGATCGTTGCCCCGTCAATTCGAGGCGGCGATCGAGGATTTCCGAAGCCCCGGTTTCCAGGTAGCGGGCCACTCCCGCCCGGTGGCGTTCCCGAAGGTCGGGGGGAATAACGACATCCGCGAGCGGCTTTCCGATCACGTAGCCACGTCGGCAGCCGAATGTCCGCTCCGCGGCCGGGTTGAATTCCAAAATCCGGCCCTCGTGATCCATGAGAATGACGCAATCGAGCGCCGCTTCGATGATGGCTTCCTTGTCCGCCTGGCTCGCCCGCAACTCCTCGGGCTCTACCCGTTCACTGAATTTCCAGGCGCGGCCCAAGACCGTTCCATCATCATCCCGGATGGGTTGGCTGCTGATGGCTAGTTGGCGCTTGGAACGGAGCTGGACTTGAAAATCGTGGACCTCCTCCTCGATGCGTTCCCGGAGACGGGTCAGGAGGGCGAGAAAATCTTCCCAGTTCTCGGCGTGAAGCCTCATCCGGTCCAGGAGGAGGCTGTCGTCGCCTTCCCGCAACTCCTCCTCTTTGATCTCCCAAAGACGGAGGAATTCCCGATTGTAGGAAACGATCCGCCCATCGGCGTCGATCACCAGGATTGCGCCCGCAAACATCTCGTGCAGCACGGAAAGGAGGGCCTTGCTCCTCTCGGACCGGCGCTCCAGGTAAACGATCTCGGAAACGTCCGTGACGAACCCTTCGAGCTGAGGCGTTTCGGAAGATTCGCCGGCAAGGAGCCTTCCTTGCAGCCAGACCCAACGGTTTCTTCCCTCTCTGGTTATCAACCGATGGACGGATTGGAGCGGGCGCTGCTCGGCGGAAACGGCGCGGACCGCGTCGTTCAATTCTTTTAAATCATCGGAGGAAATGAGGGTTGCGTATCCGGAGGCGGGGTTTTCCAGAAAGTCCCTCGGGTGGTATCCCGTCAGGCGCCGGCATCCCTCGCTGACGGCGAGCATCGTCCAGCGCCCATCCAGGCGGCAGCGGAAAGACATGGACGCCGTTTCCGAGGCCAGGCGAAGGAAAGGCCCCAGATTCATCGGCTCTTCTTTGGGCCGCTCCAGCCGCCTCCCCCCCTTCGTTTTCACGCCAATCCCCACGACCGCACTCCCCCAGCCGGTCAAATCCCGAAGAAACCCTGGGCTCCCCAGTCCCCCGGTCCCCTCGGGCGGGATAAAAATACACCAGAATGTTGCCTGCTCGTTTCCCAGAATAGCACGTTTTTACGGAAAAGAATGCGCCGCAATTGCATTAGTGCCACCTCTTGGAGAACAACTCATTCTCCGATTGATGGAAAGGCACCATGGGTTGTGAAAATGGGCCCCGCAGAGCGGGAAAAAACGCGAAAAATCTGTGGTGCTTTAAAAATTGGAGCGGGAGACCGGACTCGAACCGGCGACGTCCAGCTTGGGAAGCTGGCATTCTACCAACTGAATTACTCCCGCACCGGTGGCGGACTTTTTTAACGTACGCCGGGGGGCCCCGGTTGTCAAGGAATCGCGGCCATCCCCGTTCCAGGAGCGCGGGTTTTGCCGGTGTTTGAAGCAACCGGCGTTTTTCCGAACCGCGTTCTAAAAGATTCGTTGCGCGGCCAAGGAGCGTGCGCTACTAGAAACCGTGCGCGGCCCTACGCGGCGCGACCCGGGGAACTTCCGATGCCCAAAGACACGCTCACCATCACCGACAACCGCACCGGCAAGTCGATCGAACTGCCCATCCAGGACGGAACCATCCGGGCGCTCGACCTCCGCCAGCTCAAGGTGAACAACGACGACTTCGGGCTCATGACCTACGACCCGGCCTTCCAGAATACGGCTTCCTGCCGGAGCGCGATCACCTACATCGACGGCGACAAGGGGATTCTCAATTACCGGGGCTATCCCATCGACCAGCTCGCCGAGCATTCGACGTTCCTCGAAGTGGCCTATCTCCTCCTGCACGGGGAACTTCCCAAGGCCTCCCAGTTCGGAAGCTTCATCAAGGAAATCACGACCCACACGTTCGTTCCCGAAACGCTCAAGAAATTCATGGAGGGTTTCCGCTACGACGCCCACCCGATGGGAATGCTCCTTGGCACCGTGGGGGCGCTCTCCACTTTCTATCCCGAAGCCAAGATGGTGGACGATCCCGACAACCGGATGCGGCAGATCATCCGCCTCATCGCCAAAATCCCCACGATCGCCGCGTTCTGCTTCCGCCATTCCCAGGGGATGCCCTACGTCTACCCCGACAACGATCTCTCGTACACGGGCAATTTCCTCAACATGATCAAGCGGATCGCCGAGCCCAAGTACCAGCCCAACAAGACCCTCGAAAAGGCGCTCGACGTCCTCTTCATCCTCCACGCCGATCACGAGCAGAACTGCTCGACGAACGCCATGCGGAGCGTGGGGAGCGCCAAGACGGACCCCTACTCTTCCGTCGCGGCGGCCGTCGCCGCGCTCTACGGCCCGCTCCACGGCGGCGCGAACGAAGCAGTTCTCCGGATGCTCAAGGAGATCGGCTCGGTGGACAAGGTTCCCGAGTTCATCAAGAACGTGAAGGGTGGCGGCTCGGGGCGGCTCATGGGATTTGGCCACCGCGTCTACAAGAGCTACGACCCGCGGGCGAGCGTCATTAAAAAACTCGCCATGCAGGTGTTCGAAGTCACGGGGACGAATCCGCTCCTCAACATCGCCCTCGAACTCGAACGGATCGCCCTCGAAGACGATCACTTCGTCTCCCGCAAGCTCTATCCGAACGTGGATTTCTATTCGGGCCTCATTTACGAGGCGATGGGCTTCCCCACGGACTTCTTTACGGTCCTCTTCGCCATCCCCCGCACGGCCGGGTGGCTCGCCCAGTGGAACGAGATGACCCCCGACCCGGACCAGAAGATCGCCCGCCCGCGCCAGATCTACACGGGCCACAACCGCCGGGATTACCTGCGGATCGACCGGCGGTAGCAATATCCGCAAAACCGGATCATCATGGGGGCGCAGCAAACTGCGCCCCTGTTTTTTAGCGGGAACCGGGTATGCCCCCCAAAGACTTCTCCAAGACCAAGATCATCGCGACGCTCGGGCCCTCGTGCTCATCGGTCGAGAGCATCCGGGCGCTCCTCAACGCCGGGGCCGATTGCCTCCGCATCAATTTTTCCCACGGGCGGGGGCCGGACTTAAAGCCGCTTCTCGACGCCGCCCGGGAAGCCTGCCGGCTGGAAGGCGTACCCGCCCCTATCCTGGCCGACGTCCAGGGGCCCAAGCTCCGCATCGGCCAGCTCCCCCGGGAGGGAGTGCTCCTACAAGACGGCGGCAAGTTCACCATCACGTCGCAAACCGTCGCCGGGAGCGAGGAAGAAGTTTCGACGCCCCACCGGGAAATCCTTCCCGCCTTGAAGCCCGGGGCGAAAATCTTCCTGGCCGACGGGACGATCGAACTTCAGGTCGAAAAAAATTCAGCCGAGGAAGTCCAAACGCGCGTCGTCTCGGGCGGGCGGCTCTATTCCCGCAAAGGAATGAATCTCCCGGGGACACCCCTCCCCTTCCTCGAAACCGTGACGCCCCGGGACCGGGAAGATCTGGCCTTCATCGCCGAACACGGCTTCGACATGGTGGCGATTTCCTTCGTCCGTAAACCGGAGGATTTGGAAGAAGCTAGGCGTCTCCTGCGGGGCAAGAAAACCCCCGTCATGGCCAAGATCGAGCGGCCGGAAGCCCTGGGGCGGATCGGGGAAATCCTCGAAGCGAGCGACGGGATCATGCTCGCCCGGGGGGACCTCGGCGTCGAAGTGCCGCTGGAGCGCGTCCCCATCCTTCAGAAAGAAATCCTCGCCGAGGCGGCAAGCCGCGGGAAATGGACCATCGTGGCGACCCAGATGCTCTCCTCCATGACCACTTCCCCAAGGCCCACCCGGGCGGAAGTCTCCGACGTGGCCAACGCCATCCTGGACGGCGCGGACGTTTTGATGCTCTCGGATGAAACGGCGACGGGAAGCTATCCGGTCCAGGCGGTCGAGACGATGATGAAAATCGCCCTGGAAGTGGAGCGCTCCGCGCCTATCTCCATCGCCCGGGCCCGGCCGGAGAATTCCGGCTATTCAGGCGGCGCGGCGGGAGCGGCCGTCCTGGCGGCCGAGCGCCTGGGGGCGAAAGCCATCGTAACCCTGGCGGGATCGGGACTATCAGCCCTGCTCGTCTCCAAGCAGCGGCCCATGCTCCCGGTCCTTTCCCTCTCGGCCCACGAGGGGACGCTAAGGCGTCTCAACGTCCTCTGGGGCATCACGCCCGTCAAAATCGAGAGCCGCGCGGACGTAGAGGACCAGATCCGCACCGCCGACAAGCTCCTCCTCCAGGAAAACTGGGCCCGGATGGGCGATACGGTGGTCGTCGTCGCCGCCCTTCCCCTCGGCCAGGGCCGCGAAACCAATACCATCCGGTTCCACCACGTGGGGCAACCGGTCTAAAAGCAAAGGGGCGCAGTCGCCCGCGCCCCCCCGTCACCAAATCTTCTAATTTCTTATTTGCCGGCCCTTAGCAAATTCAGCGCTGACCCCGCCTTGAACCAGGTGATCTGCTCGGCGTTGAAGGTGTGATTGAGCTTGATCTGGTGGGTGGCGCCGCCGTCCTTGTGGATGATGCCATCCAGAGGCTTCCCGGGCGCGAAGTCCTTGAGCCCCACGATGCTGATCCGGTCCTTGGGGCCGATCTTCTCGTAATCCGCGGGGTCCGCGAACGTGAGCGGGAGAAGGCCCTGCTTTTTCAAGTTCGAGTGATGGATGCGGGCGAAGCTTTTCGCGATGATCGCCGCCGCCCCCAAGAACCGAGGCTCCATGGCCGCGTGCTCGCGGGAAGAGCCCTCGCCGTAATTCTCATCCCCCACGGCCACCCAGCGGAGGCCTTCCTTCTTGTAGTGCCGCGCCACTTTCGGAATGAGTGACGTCTCGCCGTTTAGAACGTCCACGGCCATGCCGGGCTTGTCGGCAAAGGCGTTGTTGGCGCCGATGAACATGTTGTCGCTGATCTTATCCAAATGCCCGCGGAACTTGAGCCACGTCCCGGCCGGGGAAATGTGGTCGGTCGTGCATTTCCCCTTGGCTTTCAAAAGTACGGGAAGTTTTTCGTAATCCTTCCCATCCCACTTGGAGAACGGCTCCAAAAGCTGGAGGCGCTCGCTCGTGGGCGAAACCTCCACCTTAACCGAAGCACTGTCCTTGGCGGGCGCCTGGTACCCGCCCATGCCCGGGGCGAAGCCCGTCTCGGGAATCTCAGGCGCCTTGCGGGGCGGGCGAAGCTTGAAGGGTTTGCCATCGGAACCCGTGAGCGAGTCCGTCAGCGGATTGAAGGTGAGTTTCCCCGAAAGGGAAAAGGCCACGACGATCTCGGGGCTTGAAATGAAGGAAGCGGTCGCGTCGTTCCCGTCGTTCCGGCCCGAGAAGTTCCGGTTGAAGGAATTTAAAATCGAATTCACTTCGCCTTTCTTGATGTCGTCCCGTTTCCACTGGCCGATGCAGGGGCCGCAGGCGTTGGCGAGAACGGTTCCGCCGATCTTCTCGATCGCGGCCATCTGGCCGTCCCGCTTGATGGTCTCGTTGATCTGTTCCGAACCCGGGGTGACGAGGAGCGGCACCTGGGCTTTGAGCCCGTGCTCCAGAGCCTGCTGGGCCACATCCATGACGCGGCTGATGTCCTCGTAGGAAGAATTCGTACAGCTCCCGATGAGAGTCGCCGTGAGCTTTTCGGAGTAATTGTTCTTCTTCACGTCCTCGGCGAGCTTGGAGACGCCGCGAACGAGGTCCGGCGTGTGGGGGCCGGAGATTTGCGGTTCCAGGGTCGAAAGGTCGATCTCCACGATCTTGTCGAAATACTTTTCCGGGTTCTTCTCGACTTCCGGATCGGCGGAGAGGATGTCCTGGTTGGCCTTGGCCAGGTCCGCGATGGCGGCGCGTTTCGTAGCCCGAAGGTAGCGGTCCATCCGCTCATCGAAGGGAAAGATGGACGTCGTAGCGCCCAGTTCCGCCCCCATGTTGGTAATAGTCGCCTTGCCCGTGCAGCTAATCGATTTCGTGCCGGGGCCGAAATACTCGATGATGGCGTTCGTTCCGCCCTTCACGGTGAGGATTCCGCAGAGCCTGACGATCACGTCCTTGGGAGAAGTCCAGCCGCTCATCTCGCCCGTGAGTTTTACGCCGATGAGCTTGGGCTGGAGGACTTCCCAGGGGAATCCGGCCATCACGTCCACGGCATCGGCGCCGCCTACGCCCACGGCCACCATGCCGAGGCCCCCCGCGTTCGGGGTGTGAGAATCGGTACCGATCATCATGGCGCCGGGGAAGGCGTATTCCTCCAGGACGACCTGGTGGATGATCCCCGCACCGGGCTTCCAGAAACCGATGCCGTACTTGCTCCCCGCCGAGCGGAGGAAATCGTAGACCTCCTTGTTCTCGACGAGGGCGTTTTCCATGTCTTTGCCCGCCCCCACGCGCGCTTGGATCAAGTGATCGCAATGAATGGTCGTGGGAACGGCGGTTTCTTTCTTTCCAGAGAGAATGAACTGAAGAACCGCCATCTGGGCCGTGGCGTCCTGCATGGCCACGCGATCGGGGCGGAGGAGCAGATAAGCCTTGCCCGGAGCCAGTTCGCTCTCTTTGGGGTCGTCCAAATGCCCAAGAAGCACTTTCTCCGCCAGCGTGAGCGGGCGCCCGAG
>JBFLVN010000043.1:13097-17696 GCA_040758475.1 Bdellovibrionota bacterium | reverse complement strand
GCCGGGTTTCTCTCCTCTTTTACTAGTGCCCAAAGCTTTGGAGTATGATGCGGCCTCCCATGTTGCCCGCCATGCTAACCCTGTGCGCCATCTTGCCGCTCACGCTGGTGGTCTGGGGTACTGCGTCCACCGGAGTTCTTCAGATCGCTGCCATCCTCTGGCTTGGTTTTGCCTCCGCAATATTGGTTTCTCTGGCCAGGAAAATTGATTGGACTGCGCTGAAACCAAGGTGGCTGTTGCTTCCATTTCCGATTCTCCTATTGCCAGAACTCCTCCGTTGCCTTCTTCCCCCCACGGCCAGCGACGAACTCACCCATCACCTCGCCCTCCCGCAACTCTGGCTGCGAACGGGCGAGATTCGCCCCATTCAAGGAATCACCGTCAGCTATTTCCCCGCCTGGACAGAGGTGCTCTATGCCGGTGGGCTTTTATTAAACCAGGAAGCCCTCGCCCGGATAATCCACTTCCTCTTGGGACTCTTGGTATTGTTGATCCCTGCCTGCTGGACCACGCCGGCAGGCCCCTGGACGTTCTTGGCCCTCGCCGCACTCTGGCTCACGACGCCCGCCTTCTATGCCCTCCTTGGGATCGCCTACAGCGACCTGGGGTGCCTTGCCGCCCTGCTCGGCGCTTTCTTTCTCTGGAAACAATGGATGGAGGAACGAGAACGGCGCCTTCTCATTTTTGCTTCCGCGCTCACGGGCCTTTCCGTGGCCATCAAATACAGCGCCCTTCCCGCGGCGGTGGTGTTGCTCGGCATGAGCTTCCTTGAAATCCTCTCCCGCCGGAAAAAAGAAGGGTTATCCGCCTACGGCGATCTCCCCTGCCTCCTGGCCGCGGCGATCGCCCCCCTTCCCCATTTCGTCATCAATGGAATGACCACCGGCAACCCCCTCTACCCGCTTCTTCAAGCGGTATTCGGGGGGCCTGAAGCAGCCACGGGACTTCCCCTGGGGCACTGGGAAATCCGCGAATTGTTTTACGGAGAATCCCTTCTCCTGCGGCTTCTCGTCCCCCTCCGGATTTACTGGACGGGCCTTTCCGGAAGCCAGGAACGATTCGACGGAGTAATCAACCCTTTGTGGCTCTTCTGGCCCTTGCTCTTTCTCTGGAGCAAGGAAGGGAAATCCCAACGGATAGAAATCCGTTTAGCCCTCGCCTGGGCGGCCATCTCGCTGATTACTTTTCTAACGGCGTCCCCCCGGGCCCGTTATTATCTCCCCGCTCTTGCCCCCCTGGCCGTACTCTTCGTGGAAAAATTCCCCGCGATTGAATGGACGCCAAAGCGGAAAAGGGCTGCCCTCGCTTTGGCCGTTCTGGGAGGGCTGTTCGGCCTCGTTCACAACGGGCGGGAGATCGTCCGAAGCGGACTATTCCCCTATCTGAGCGGCGCGCAAGGCAGAGAGGCTTATTTGCAGGAACACGTGCCCGAATACGCCGCGCTGGAGGCCGCCCGAGAACATCTCCCCGGCAATGCCGTCGTCTATCCCATCCTGGCAGGTAACCGGTTCTATTACATCGGCCGGCAAGTCCGCCTGGATTCGGGGTTCCTGCCCGACATCCTAAAGACGGTGATCGGTGAATCGGAAAGCGCCTCCGACGCGGCCCGGGCGTTCCAAAAACTCGGGATCTCCCACCTCCTCTTCCCCCCCTCCCAGCTCGCCGCGACCTTGCGAGCGGAACTGACGGGGCCGCAATGGGCGGTCTCGTCGGAGTTCTTCGAAACCAAGTGCGTGCCCATCTCCCAAAAGGGGGCTTTCACGCTCTGCGCCATCGCCCCCGATTCCTAGAGGAAATCCGCCACCACGTCCTCGATCCGGCGGAAAAAGAGATAACCGAGCCCCAGCACCAAAACTGAAAGAACCGCGAGCGTCGTCCACACGTTGGGCGGAATGGGGTCTCCCAAAAGCGCCCCGCGGAAAAGGACGACGAGAAGCGCCAGGGGATTCAAATAGACAAGCAGCGCCGCCAGGCGATCCGGAACGACGTGGGCGGGCCAGAAGATGGGCGTCAGATAGAGCCAGGCCATTAATGCAAAATTGAGAAGGTACTGGGCGTCCCGAAAAAGCACCGTCACCGCCGAAAGCGCCCAGGCGAATCCGCACAAGAGAAGGGCTTCAAAGAAGAGGGCGGGAATGATCTGCCAAAAGCCCGGCCCCAATGTCCCCCGGAAGGCGCAAGCACCGATCACCCCCGTCAGGCACACCCCCTGATACAAGAGCGCCGCGGCGACGGGCACGAGCGGGACGACCCATCGGGGGATGGGAACGTTTCGCAAGAGATACGACCGTTCGAGAAGGGACGGCGCCGCCTTCCCCAGCCCCTCGCTGAAAGCGAGCCACGCCACAAGGCCCGCCAGGAGGCCCATGGCGTATTCCCATACCCCTCCCGGCCCCAGGCGCACTCCGAGCACGGCAAAAAACACGACCGTCGTGAAGGAAAGATAGAGAAGGGGCTGAAGGATGAGCCACAGGAGCCCGAGGCGCGACCCCAAGACCCGAAAACGAAGGTCTTGCGCGACCAGAGCGCGATAGATCCGCCAGCTGGCCGCGTTCATTCTTCCACCTTCCACTTCCCTTCGAGCCATACGACGCCCCGGCGGAAACGCGCGTCCCGGTCCGAGTTGTCAATCACGACGGCGACCCGCTGGCGCTCGAAATCATAGTAAGGAGCCACCGTGTCCCCTTCGGAGAGAAGAACGTTGAAATAGTAACGGCCTGGTCCCAGCGGCAGCTGTGGGACTTCCATGCGGACCCGCGCCCGCTCACCCGCCCCCCCCTTTGTCCAACGGTGTTCAACGATGTCCTGGCTGATGAGCGTTCCGTCTGCGCGAAAAAGCATGAACATCAGATGAAGAAGCGGCGCGTCCGTGCGGCGCTCCACCTCGAAAGAAAGAGTGAGGGGATCGCCGGTGGAAAATCTCTCCGAAGGTCGTCCCGAACCATCGAGGCAGGCTAGCGCCCAGGCACCGTAGGGCCCCTTGTCGGCCTTGTGGTAGGCCCAGGAACGGAGTTCCTCTGGAATGCCCTGGAGGTGCGGGTCTTCTCCCATGGCCCGCTGGTACTGCTCGATCACCGCCGGGGAAGGCCCGTCGGCCACGACGCGCCCCCCTTCCAGCCACAAGCACCGGGGGCAGAGTTTTTCGACGCGGTAGAGATCGTGGGAAGCGAACACGATCGCCGTCCCCTGATCCCGCAAGGAAATGACCCGTTCGTAGCACTTCTGCTGGAACGCCTCGTCCCCCACGACGAGGACTTCGTCGAGGAGCAGGGCATCGGGCGGGTCCGAAGTCGCCAGGGCGAAGGCGAGCCGAAGCATCATGCCGTTGGAATAACTGCGGAGGGGCTGGTTGATAGCCTCTCCCAGTTCCGAAAAACGGACGATCTCGGCTGCCCGTTCTTCCCAGTCGCCCTGCGAGACGCCGTAGAGTTCGAGGCCGAAGTGCAAATTCTCCCGGCCCGTCATCTGGGGAACGAAAAGCGAAAGGAGATCGAGCACCGCCCGGGTCCGGCCACCCAAATGGACGGCGCCAGCCGTAGGCCGGTGAATGCCCGCCAGGAGCCTTAGCAGCGTGCTTTTCCCGGCCCCATTGCGGCCGATTATGCCCACCGCTTCTCCCGGTGCCACGGCGAAGGAAACCCCTTGCAGTGCCGCGACGGCGCCCCGGGAATTCTCCAAAGCCCCCCCAAGCGTCCACCGGAGAAGCGGAAGAAGACCCGAAGAGGTTTGGTAAACCTTCGTGGCCTCCCGAATGGAAAGGACCGGCGAAGGGGCGTTCACTTTTTCCCGTCCAATCCGAGCCACGAAAGAATCCGGTCCGTGGCACGCCATCGCAGGGACTTGCGGACGGCCGCGAGGTCCGAAAGAAGACCGTCCCGTTCGGCTTGCACGTGCCTAAGATCGGCGGCGAGGCGGCCGAGAGTCCCATTTTCATAAGTTTCCAGCGGCGCGGCGCTCAGCACGGGATGAAAGCGACGCTCGATTTTCCGGGAGGAAGCGACGGCAAGCCAATAATCCGCTGGGCCTTCGGCAAACGGGAGGCTCGCCTCCGGATGGCTTTCCGGAAGGACGGCGGTCCCCCAAAAATTTTGCTGGCGAAAGAAGCGGACGTGGGGAAAATGGGCGCGCAGGAGCCCTTCCAGGCTGGTTCTCGTAAAGACCTGCCGGTGATGGGGGTTCGGTGGATATTCCCGGGCGGGGGCCGAAAGAAGGAGAAGTCCTTCGGGCCGGAGCACTTGCCGGATGTTCGATAGGACCTTGCCGGGATCGGCCACGTGTTCGATCGCTTCGAAAAGAAGGGCGAGATCGAAGACCGGTGATTTCCAGGGAAGTTCTTCGGCTGGCGCCCGAAGGATTTCCACATTCGTCTTTCCCGAAAAAAGCCGGCGAAGTTCCCCGCAGGCATCTTCTGAGGAATCCAGCGTCACCACGCGCTTGGCGCCCCTGGCAAGACACGCCGCGGCGGCGCCTCCAGCACCCGCGCCCACATCGAGCACCTCGGCACCTTCGGCCAGCGAAGCGGCGAAGGCGTAACGGGCCTCGTGCTCCGCGCGGAGGCGGCTGGAGCCAGGCAAATCCGGAGAAAAGCGCTCGGGTGCG
>JBFLVN010000043.1:0-13087 GCA_040758475.1 Bdellovibrionota bacterium | reverse complement strand
ACCCCCGCCCATAGAACAACAAAACACGGCCGCGGATTACCTAAAATACATGGCCATACCCCCGGACTCCGGCCTCCCTCCGTTCAAACAAGATGGTCAAGGTGATCATCATTTTTCCGCCAGGGGGAAGGACGGCAAGATGGCCACATGGCCACCTTCCTTGGCCCACCTGGAAAGGCCGTAAAACCCCATGAAACCGCCCAAAGGACCAAGGTGGCCAAGGGGGCCAACTTTTTTTCACTGGCCATTTTCCGGAAGAAGGTGATCATGCTTTTTTCTGGAACTTGTCCAGCGCCGTCCGAATCTGTCCAGCAACCGGGGTGGCCTTCAAGAGTGCCAAGGGTGCCAGGTATTTTTGAATTACCGGGAAGGCGATCAACCTGATCAAGGTGATCATCGTTTTTTTGGGAGAATTCCACCGTTGTCCGAAGTTGTCCGGCAGGAGCGATTCGCCAACCACCTTTGCAAGTTTTCCGGAAATCTGGGTGATCTGGGGTATCTGGGCCATCTGAGGTGGCGGGAGGAACCCATTAACACCGTTTAATGGGCACACTTCCAGTTCGTTTTATTATAGCTCATTTAAAACCTGACAACAGGGGGAATCCTGCTCTGGAGGGGCACCCTTCGCGAGACGGGGAAAAACAGCGCTGGAATTTATGGAGCGGGCGCTTCGCCGGAGGGTCCGGAAGAGGATTCAGCCGAAGGCTCGGGCGGCGGCGGGGGGCGGAGGTCTTCCAAGGTCTTGGGAAGACCGTCGGCCGAATAGCCGGAAACCAGGAGGACTTCCTCTTGACCGGTGGCCCGGACGTAGTAGCCGCCATCAGCGCCTTCCTTTTTATTTCCGAACTCCAACCGCACGAGTTCCTTCCCCGCCTCATCGCTCAGGACGTATTTGCGGGTGGGCTTGTCGAGGCCGAACTTGCGGCCATCCCCCACGTCCTCTCCCGGGAAAGAAGACACCCGGAGGAGCGAGAGGTCTTCGAGAAGCCTGTCCGCCTTGGCCGGATCGATTTCGCCCCCTCCAGTGGGGGCTTCGAGGGACCAGTTACCCTCCTTGCGAGCGAGGCGGATTTTGCCGCCCTGGTAGTGGGAAAATTCGATCCCGGCGACTTTCGATTTGTCGAACGAAACGATTTCCTTCGGACGGAAATCCGTGACTTTCTTGTCGAGTTGCCGGACTACGTACGAATCGAGCATCCGCACGGCCTTGCCCCCTTCCACCATCACATAGCGGCGGGAGCCGATGGGCATTTCATCCCCGATAAGGAGGATGTGCTGCCAAGGGGTGTCCTTGGAACTTCCGCGTACGGAAACTCTCTTTTGGGGATCCGCAAGACCGAACTGCTCGGCCTTCACGTCTCCCTCCTCGATCAGGTGGGCCGCCTCGATCCCCCGCAGGGTTTCAAAATAATCCTCTACGAGGGCCTTGTCGGCCTTGTAAACTTTTCCCCCTTCGGCCACAACGGACCATCCTTCCTCGCTCTTCGTGAGGCGGATGGCCGGGCCATCGCCGGCCCGAATTTCGGCGGCCTGGGCCTCTGCCACCTCAAAGTCGAAGAGGTGCGCCCGCTCCTGCTTTTCTTCCCCTTCTTCGGACACTTCCTGGTGCCGTTCGTAGAAGAAGATGTAGGCGCCAAGCGCCGCGGCGATCAGGAAAAGAATGAGCGTATTGCGCGGTTTCACGAACGCCTCCGGTAAAGCCAGACGACCACGCCCGCCGCCACGAGGAGGGCGGGTCCGACCAGCGTCGGCAGGAAGAAGATGGCCATCTGGGCGCCTTGGGAAGGAATCTCCATCTGGCCCGCCTCGCGCTTGTGGGGCCGGATCGAAACGAGGCTCGTTTCATCGGCAAGCCAGGAAACGCCGTTCAAGAGGAAATCGCTGTTGAAGCCGAAAGCATAGAGATACTGGTTGTTGGCGAAATCCGAATCTCCCACCACGAGCATGCGGGAGTCCTGCTTTTTCGCGGTTTCTTCCTTCTTTTCTTCTTCTGATGGCGTTTCTTCCGCGGACTCCTCCTCCTTCGCCCCCCGGATCACGGCCATGGCGATATTGAGGGGCCCCGCCCTGTCGCGGCCCTTGTTGAACTCGGGCTCGGGTTCTTTCTCGATCGTCGTCTCCGCGTAAACGTTTTCCCGCGTCGCGACGACGGGAACGACGAAATATCCCTCAGGAATTTTTCCCGTATTGTCCATGGTCCGGACGGCGGGGAAAATCATCTGGCCTGGAAGCTTTTCCGAGACGGGATGGGATGGATAAGGCGGTTGGGTGACCGTAGCGAGGTAGTTCGCGCCGATGATCTGCCCCGCGATATCCACTACGACGTCGTCGCGTACTTCGAGCCCGTACGTGGAGAGCCAATCAGTGAGACCGTCGGCCGGAGCAGGATCGAGAAGGAGGAAAACGCGACCGCCGCCCTCGAAATACTTGGAGAGCCGTTCCAATTCGGGCGCCATCGGGCGCTTAATGATTCCCGGCAAGAGCACGAGAGCACACCCGTCGAACGCTTTTTCATCGAGCAAGGATATGGGCCTGACCTGGTATCCCTGGCCTTCGATCGCTTTTCGGGCCATCTCGAAACCCTGGGGTTCGGAGCTATCCAGGTCTTTTTCGCCGTGGCCTTTCACCACGCACACGGTCCGGGACTCGTCGCGGCTTACTTTGATGAGGGCGGAAGTGATGTCTTCTTCGGTGTGGGAGGTGGTCTGGGCACGCTGCTCTCCACGGCTGAAGACGATCGTGTTGTAGAGATCGACGTTGTAGTCCTTGGTTTCCTGCGGGTTCTTGTCCGGGTCGATGAAACGGACCTTTACCTTCTCGCTCGCTTCCCGGTAGAGGTCCAGGAGTTCCTTGAGTTGTTCGCGGGTGGGTTCGGTCTCCTTCATGAAGACCGCCACTTCGACTTCACCCGGAAGCCCCCTGGCCACATCCACGGACTGAGGGGCCAGGGTGTAGAGGCCCACGTCCGTCAGATCCCATTTCCAATAGCGCCGGGAGGAAACCCAGTTCCCCCCGAGCACCAAGGCGACGACGACAAGAGCTTCCGCGGACGCAAGCGAAGAAAACTGGAAAGAACGGCTGCTCAGGCGTTCGGAGAGTTTATCCCAATCCCACGCGGCGTATCCCGCGATGAGAAGCACGCCCACGACCCAAATGCCCTCTTGCCATGTGCGGGGGTCGACATCGGAAGCGGGGAGGAATTTGCGGATGAGGAAATAGGAAAAGACCAGCACGAGGCCGAGGGCCAGCGCGATCCATTTGTAGCTGGGCCGGAAAGTGGCGCCCTGGGTCTGCCACTGCCGGGCGGAAAGGTACCGGTAGGAAAAGTACAGGAAGAGGCCCGCGAAGCTCACGAAATAAATGATATCCCGGGTGTCCAGCACGCCCTTGCTCAGGCGATCGAAGTGCTGCTGATGGCCCATGAACTCAACGGCGTCCTTGATCCACGGGGTGTCGAAAAGAGAGCCCATCACCGAAAGGACAAGCATTCCGAGGAGAAGGACGAAAGAGATCACCGCGGCGATGATCTGTTCTTCCGTGAGCGAAGAAGCGAAAACCCCCGCGGCGATGAAACAGCCGCCAAGGGCCAATAGGCCACCATAGGTCATCCAGATCGGGGCCCAATCGATAGCCCCGATCCCGTCCGTGACGAGAGGAACGTAAATCGTGGTGGCGAGGGTCAGGGCAAGGACGGAAAGAGCGGCCGCGAACTTTCCAAGAACGACCGCCCAGATGGAAATGGGGGAAGTAAAAAGAAGTTCATCGGTCTTGGCCTTCTTCTCCGCGGCGATAAGGCGCATGGTGAGAAGCGGGACCATCAAGATCATGAAGATGATGAGATTCTGGAAAGTCCCGTCCCGCAGGAGTTCGTTGACGTCGAACCCTCCGGCGCCCATGGCCTGGTCCTGCGAGAAAACGTACTGGCGGATGTAGTATTCGATCGTGAAGGCGTAGAAGAGCCCCACGAGGGCAAGAAGGCCCGCCGCGAAAATCCAGGCGACGGGCGAGAAGAAATAAGTCCGAAGCTCTTTGCGGAGTACCGCGAGAAATCCCCTCATGCGGCACCTCCTTGGGAAGCAGGCCCATTGGTGGAGCTGGAAACCTTCTCCCCGGCGGTCAATTGATGGAACACTTCTTCGAGCCGGGCCCCTTCATCCCGCATTTCGAGAAGTCCCAGGCCCTTTCCGACCACGAGAGAGGCGACCTGCTCCCGCGATTCCAAAGCCCCGCCAACGCGGATTTCAAAATGCCTTCCGCCACCCGGCGTAACGGCCTGGGCTTGCGAAACACCAGCAATCCCCGAAAGCTCCCGGAGAAAGGCCGTTTCGTCGGCTGGCGGACGGGCGGTCCGGATGCGGAGCCGGCCGCCACCGCCCGCTTGCTCGCTCAGGGCCTCGGGGCGGTTTACGGCAACGATTTTTCCGTGATTGATGATCGCCACTTTGTGGCAGAGGGCTTCGACTTCCTGGAGGATGTGGGTCGAGAGGATGACCGTGCGGTCCTTGGCCGCCTCGCGGATCAAGTTGCGCACCTCCTGAATCTGGTTGGGATCGAGCCCCGACGTGGGCTCGTCCAGGACGATCACTTTGGGATCGTGAACGAGCGCCTGCGCGATGCCGACGCGTTGGCGGTATCCCTTCGAAAGATTGTTGATAAGACGGCCCGTCACGTCGGCAATGCCGCACCGTTCGGCCACGCGCCGCACGGCCTCTTTGCGCTTGGCGGAAGGAACGCCCTTGAGCGCCGCCACGTAATCGAGGTATTCGCCCACGAGCAGTTCGGGATAGAGAGGCGGAAATTCGGGAAGGTATCCCACCCGTTTTTTAACCTCATCGGCCTCTCCTTGCACGTCAAAGCCTTCGATCCGCGCCGTACCGGCGCTGGGCGGCAGGTAACCGGTCAAGATTCTCATGGTGGTGGTTTTCCCGGCACCGTTGGGCCCGAGAAAACCCAGAATCTCGCCACTGGCCACTTCGAAGCTCACGTCTTCGATGGCGAGCCGCTCCCCGTATCTCTTTGTCAGCCCTTGAACCTGGATCATGCGGACCGTCCGATCTTTCCCAAAGCCCTTTGTCTGGAAGAAACCCCCTTCGGGGCGCCCTACTTATAGCCAGCGCCGTCCCAAGATCAACGGGAATGTGAAAGGGCGTTAATCCGGAAACGTGCCTTGCCCGGCGCTCCGGGGCCCCTATAATCGACCCCACAGCTTCCAGGCGTTGGAATCCGCCACCGCCGAGTGACGCGCCAACCGGGGGGATTTCGGGCGTGCCTTCGATCGGGACACTCCTCATAGAATCAGGCGCCATCGAACAGAAACACTTCGACGAAGCCCTTCAGTGCCAGGTGCTCTTCGGGGGGAGCATCGGGACGAACCTCCTCGAATTGGGGTACGTCTCCGAGGACACCCTGGCGGGCCTCCTCGCCAAGCAGCTCCAGGTCGGAACACCCGACGTGCGGGAACTCGAACACGTCTCCGACGAGGTGATCGCCGCCGTTCCCGCGACCATGGCCGAAGACCTCTGCGCCGTTCCCTTCCGGCGGGAGGGGGGAAAACTCAGCGTCGCCATGGCCGACCCCCGGGACGAAGCCACCATCCGGGAACTCGAAAAGAAAACCGGCACCAAGGTCGTGCCCCATGTGGTCGTGGAAGCCCGGCTCGCTTACATGCTGGAGAAGTACTACGGCCTCAAGCGCGAACAGCGCTACATCAACCTGATCCGCCAGCTCGCGAACCGGCAGGGCGCCGAACCCGCCAAGGCTTCCGTTCCATTCAAAGCCCCCGCCGCTCCCGTGGGAGGGCCCATCGGCCACTTCGGCCGGATGAGTTCCCACCACGAAAAACCCCGGAAAGCCGTCCGCATTACTCCGGCAGAACTGGGAAACATGCTCGATTCGGCCAAGACCCGCGACGATGTGGCACAAGTAATTCTCTCCTACGCCCAGAACTATTTGAAACGCGCGTGCCTCCTCGTCGTAAAGCGGGATACGGTCTACGGCTGGGCGGGTTACGGGGAAGAACTCGATCCGGCGGCGGTCCGCGGCATCATGGTCCCTCTCTCGCCGCCTTCGGTCTTCAAGACCGTGACCCAAACCCGCGGGCCGTACCTGGGCCCCATGGCGGACACGGTGGTCAACAAACGCTTCCTCTCGGCGTGCGGAGACATCGCGCCCAAGACCGTGATCGTGGTCCCCATCGCCTACGGGGATAATCCCATCGCCCTCCTCTATGGCGACAACGGAAGCGGCAAGGGCGTCCCCCCGAGCAACGTGGCGGACCTGCAGATTCTTTCGGACAAAGTGGCCCACGCCTTCCACCTCATCATCGAACGCCTGCGGGCCGGGCAGCGCGAGGATACGGCCGCCCGCCGATGAAGCGCTACGAACCGACGGAAGTCTTCACCGTCAGCCAGCTCACCCGCCGCGTGCGGGGGCTCCTGGAGCAAAGCTTTCCCCTCCTCTGGGTCGTAGGAGAAATCTCCAATTTCCGCGCCCCTTCGAGCGGCCACTGGTACCTGACGCTCAAGGACGAAGGGGCCCAAATCCCTCTCGTCATGTTCCGGGGCCAGAACCGCTTCCTCCGGTTTCGTCCAGAAGACGGCATGGAAGTGCTCGTCCGGGGGCGGCTCACCGTCTACGAACCCCGGGGCCAGTACCAGCTCCTGGCCGAACACATGGAACCCAAGGGCGCAGGCGCCCTCCAGATCGCCTTCGAGCAGTTAAAGGAGAAACTCGCCAAGGAAGGACTTTTCGATCCGGCCAGGAAGCGGCCCCTTCCTTTCCTCCCGGAAACGGTAGGGCTCGTTACGTCCCTCTCCGGCGCCGTGGTGCGTGACGTCTGCTCCGTCCTCCTCCGCCGCCACCCGGGGATAAAACTCCTCATTGATCCAGTGCGGGTGCAAGGGGAAGGGGCGGCCGCGGAAATCGCGGCGGCGCTCGATGGATTTGGAAAACGCCGCGACGTGGACGTGGTCATCCTTGCCAGGGGGGGCGGCTCGATCGAAGACCTCTGGGCGTTCAACGAAGAGCACCTCGCGCGGGCCATCGCCGCTTGTCCCGTACCGGTCGTGAGCGCCGTGGGCCACGAGACGGATTTCACGATCGCCGACTTCGTGGCCGACGTCCGGGCCCCGACTCCCTCAGCCGCCGCCGAGATGGTCGCCCCCGTACGGGCCGAACTCCTGGCGCGGGTGGAAAGCCTGGAAGCAAGACTCACGCGTCTTACGGCCGGAGAAGTGGAACGAAGAAGGCTCCGGGTTCACGCCCTTGCCGAGGTCATCAAGGACCCGCGCCTTGCTTTGGCGGGACTTCGCCGCCGGCTCGATGAAGCCGAAGGGGCGCTCCTCGCATCCCTCTCGGAACCCCTGCGCCGCCACCGGGCGCGCCTCGAATCCCTCCGGGCGATCCAACTCGCACGGAGCCCCCTGCCCCAGGTCCAGGCCCTCAAGGCTAAGACCCAGGGGCTTGGGGACGCCCTGAAGGCGGCCGGCCCCCGGCACCTCACCCATCTCCGGGAAAAGACCTCCGCCCTGGCTGCCACCCTGGACGCCCTAAGCCCCCTGGCCGTGCTGGGCCGGGGTTATTCGGTCGCCCGGCTGCCCGACGGCCGGGCCGTCCGGCAGTCCTCGGAAGCGCCCGCCGGAACCTCCCTGGACATCGTCTTATATAAGGGGAAACTTCAGGCCCAAGTGACGAAATCCTCTGATTAGCGCTATGCTGTGTGTCCTTTATGGGCGCCCGCATCTACAACACAGCGGAATTGGAAGACGGCCAGCTCGGACGCACGGCCGTGGCCATTGGCAGCTTCGACGGCGTCCACATGGGACACCGCGTCATCTGCCAGGCACTCATCGAAAAAGCCCACTCCCTGGGGGTTTCATCGGTTGCCTATACGTTTGATCCACATCCCCGGAAAGTGCTCCAAGGCCCCCACGCGACCCATTTGCTCACCTCCTTCGAGAAAAAATGCGAGTTGCTCGGAAGCGTCGGGATCGACATCGTCGTCTGGAGCGAATTTACCCGGGAGTTTTCCGAGCAAACTCCCGCCGAATTCATCTCCCGCTACCTCGTCGGAAAACTGGCCATCCGGCACATCTTCGTGGGCTACGATTCCCACTTCGCCCACAACCGGGAGGGAAACTTCAACACCCTCGTCGAAATGAGCCAGCGCTTCGGGTTTGACGTCACCCGAACGGAAGCGATCCTCCAAGACGGGCTCATCGTCAGTTCCACTCAGATCCGCAAGTACCTCGAATCGGGCGAAATCGAGCACGCCAACCGCTTTCTGGGATGGGAATACGCGGTCTCGGGCACCGTCGTCCGCGGCGATGCCCGGGGGAAAGCCCTCGGATTCCCGACGGCGAACCTGCGGGCGGACGCCGAAGTGATCCCCTGCGAGGGCGTCTACGCGACCCGCACGCGGGTGGGCGAACGCCTCCATCCGAGCGTCACCAACGTGGGCCGGAATCCCACGTTCCACCGCGACGCGGGCGCGACGCCCCTCCGCGTGGAAACACACCTCATTGACTACTCGGGCGACCTCTATGGCCTTCCCATCGAGGTCGCCTTCGTAGGCCGCATCCGCGGCGAAACGCGCTTTCCCGGGCCCGACGCCTTGAAGGCCCAGATCGCGCGGGACGTGGCGGCGGCAAGAGAAATTCTGGCTCGGGAGGCCTCAGCGTGAAGAAAGTTCAACCACAGCTTAGCGGGAAGACGGCGGTGTACGCCGTCCTGGGCGATCCCGTGGAGCATTCGCTCTCGCCCGTTTTCCAGAACGAAGCGTTCCGGGCGGCGGGTATCGACGCCTGTTACGTTCCGATGCGCGTCGCGGCCAAGGACCTTTCGGCCGCCATCACGGGCCTTTCCCACACGTCCCTCAAAGGTTTCAACGCGACGGTCCCTCTCAAGGAGGCCCTCGTCCCCCTTTGCACCAAACTGACCGATGAAGCCCGGCTCATCGGCGCCGTCAACACGGTCGAACTCGACGGCGGGAAGATCGTCGGCCACAACACGGACGGCCGTGGATTCCTTGAAAGCCTCAAGGAAGAAACCAAATTCCAGCCCCGCGGCAAAAAAGCCTGCGTCGTGGGCTCCGGCGGCGCGGCCCGCGCGATCATCTGCGCGCTCACGAAGGCGGGCGTGCGGGAAATCGTCATCTGCAACCGGACGCCGGCCAAGGGCAAGCAGCTCGCCAGCGACCTCGCCCACAAGCTCCACGGAATGAAACTCGGTTCGAGTTCGCTCCGCATGGGCGAGCTATCCCGCGCTTTTGAAGGCGTCTCCCTCGTCGTCCAGGCGACGCCCGTGGGACTCGAAGGCCGGGGCCTCATCCCCCTTCCTTGGGGCGTCATCCCCAAGGGAACGCTCGTGGCCGATATCGTTTACCAGCCCCAGCTCACGCCGCTTCTTTCGGAAGCCAAACGCCGGGGGCTTCCCACGCTCGGCGGCGTCGGCATGCTGGTCCACCAAGGAGCGCTCTCCTTCGAAATCTGGACGGGGAAGAAACCCGATCTAAAGCGCATGCGGCAGGTCGTCGAGCACGCCCTCGCAAACAGCTAGAGACAGACCGGAACATCCGGGGCGCGGCCGCCGCGCCCCCTGAACACCAACGGACCCCTCCATGGGAAACCATCCGGCCTACCGCCTGACGCTCCTTCTCCAGCGCCGGGCGGCGCTTTTTCTCGCCCTCTGGTTTCTCGTGACGGCCGCTGCGCTCTTTGCAACCTCCAGGCTCCGGATGACCGCCAACCTGAGCGAACTTCTGCCCAAGAACTTGCAGAGCGTCCTTGATTTGGACGAACTCAACCACCGGGTCGGAGGCGCGGGCAATTTCATCGTCGCCATCGAAAACGAAGATCTTCCGGCCGCCCAACGCTATGCCGATGCCCTCGTGGAAAAGATTCAGAAAGAAATTTCTCCGGAGTTCATCCGTTATGTCGAATACCGGAACAACGACCAACGGGATTTCTTCGAAAAGAACAAATACCTCTACGCCGAAGTGGAAGATCTCGAGCAAATCCACGACCGCCTGAAGCGGAAGATCGAATTCGAGATCACCTGCAAAAACGCTCTTTTCTTCGATCTCACGGGTCAATGCAAAAAAGACCCGGGATTCGACATGTCGGACATCCAAAAGAAATACCACCGGGAAGAAGGCCGCTACGACCAGTTCCACGACGGCTACTTCACGAGCGCCGATGGAAAGCTCCTGGCCATCGTCGTGAAACCCACCGGGGACCCGAGCGCCATCGTCCACGTGCGGGACTTCCTGAAAACCATCCGTCCCGTGATCGCCTCTCTCGATCCGGCTTCATTCCATCCCTCGCTCAAGATCCATTTTACGGGCAGCTACGCCCAAGCCGACGAGGAGTATTCGGCCATGGTGCGGGACGCGGCCTTCACGGGAATGCTGGCCCTAGTCCTCATCCTCGCAATTCTTTTCTTTTATTACCGAAGCGTCCGGATGATCGCATTCGTGGGGCTTGCCCTCTTTTGCAGCCTGGCTTGGACATACGGCCTCGCTTACGTGCTGATCGGTGTGCTGACGTCCCAGACCGCCTTCATGGGTTCCATCGTCCTGGGCAACAGCGCCAACAACGTGATCGTCTTCCTGGCCCGTTATCTGGAAGAACGAAAACGGGATTTTTCGAGCCAAGAGGCCCTTGCCCGCGCCGCGGCGGCCACCATTGGCGCTTCCTTCGCCTCGGCGTTCACGGCCGCGGCGGCCTTCGGAGTTCTAGCCATCGCTGACATGCGGGCTTACCGCCAGTTCGCCGTGATCGGCGCCATCGGCATGGTTCTCTCCTGGGTGGCCACACACTTTTTCCTTCCTTGCCTGCTAGCCGCGGGGGAGAGAATTAAACCCTTGTCCCCTTCGGCTATCTCAGAACGGGGGGCCAAGAACCTCACGGGCTGGGTCGTACACCTCGTAACAAAGCACCCCAAACGCCTCGCCCTGCTGGGGGCATTCCTCACCGCCTCGGGAATAGTGGGTAGCCTCGTTTTCTGGAGCGACCCCTACGAGCACGACTACTCCAATATCCGTACGGCACGGAGCCTGCGGTCAGGTTCGGGCTTCTGGAACCGCAAGCTGATGGATGAAGTCTTCGATCTGTCGCTTACGCCCAATGTGATCCTCGCTGAGAACAGGGAAGAGGCCAATCAAATCCGCGAAGTACTCTTGGCCCGCCGGGATGCCGATCCTACCAGCGTCATCGATACGGTCCGCACTCTCGATTCCTTCATCCCGGAGCGGCAGGGCGAAAAACTCGAATGGATGGGCAAGATCCGGAAACTCCTGGAAGGACAGGCCGTCAAGTTCCTTTCCAAAGACCAACGTGCGGAGATCGATCGCATCAAGGGAGGTTTCGACCTGAAGCCGATCCAGGAAGAGGACATTCCCCAGAGCGTCCGCCGGCATTTCGTCGAACTAGATGGCTCTGTAGGGAAAATCGTCTACGTATTTCCGAACAACGAGAAATTCCTGTGGATCGTCGAAAATGGCCTCAAATTCGCCGATGAAGTCCAGCACGTTCCGCTCCAGAACGGCAAGATCGTCACCGGATCGGGAGAAGGGGTCGTCTTCGCCGACATCGTCCGCCTCGTCCACAGGGCGGGTCCCACCATCCTGGTCGCGGCCTTCGTATGTGTTTATTTTTTCCTGCTACTCGAATTCCGCAATCCCCTCAGGGGCCTTGTGGTCTTTCTTCCGATGATCGTGGCGTTCTCCTGGCTGGGCCTGCTCATGCTTGTTACCGGCGTTCGGCTCACGTTCCTCAATTTTCTCGTACTTCCCATGGCGGTCGGGATCAGCATCGATTATTCCATCCATATCTTCCATCGCTATTCGCTTGAGAAAGACAAGAATGTCGGCCATGTCCTGCGAACCACCGGAGCGGCCGTCATCCTTTGCTCCCTCACTGTGACCACCGGCTACGCCGTCCTGCTGCTCGCTCAGAGCCGGGCTATCGTGAATTTCGGAAAGCTGGGTCTTTTGGCCGAAATCTGCGCCCTGAGCACCGCCATCTTGTTCACGCCTACCGTCCTTTCCCTGCGGGGTTCAAAGGGCGAAAAGAGAGAAGCATAAGCCCCCGGCCACCATTGCCCCCATCGCCCTCCCTTTGCTATAGGAGCGGCTCGTCCGGGGATAAACTTCAAGCAAGGGGGAACTCGAATATGTTTCGCAAAACCGTGGTGTTTACCGTCGTGGCGGCCCTTCTGGCCGCTCTCACCTGGGAGCCCGCTCCGGCCCTCCAGAGCTCGGGCCCCAAGAAGCGCGTGGGCGTCGTCTCCTTCGTCGACAAGACCGGCCATCCCGGCGTCGCCGAGGCGGCCATCGACGTCTTGACGACAGAACTCGTCAAGAGCGGCAAGTTCATCGTCATCGAACGGGCCGAGATCGAACAGGTCCTCAAGGAACAAGCCCTCGGCCAGTCCGGCGCCATCAACCCGGCCACCGCCGCCCAGGCCGGCAAAATCCTGGGCCTCCAGGGAATCATCGTCGGCACGGTGAGCATGTTCGGCCACCAGAAGGCGACCAGCGCCTACCCCTTCGTCACAGCCGGTAAGCTCGCTTCCGTTGTCACCGTGGACGTCCGCATCATCGATTCCGAAACCGCCCAGGTCCTCCAGGCCGAAAGCGGCACTGGCGCCGTCGAAATCAAGGCGACAAATGTCCTGGGATTTGGGCCCACCTACAAATACGACGAAACCATTGATGGGGGCGCCTTCCGGGCCGCCGTCACCCAGTTCATCGGAAACCTCATCAACCAGCTCTCCTCGGGTGAGTGGACGGGCCGCGTGGTGGCTTCCTCCGCCGGCGTCGCGACCATCAACGCCGGCGAGAAGACCGGCCTTCAGGTCGGCCAAGAACTGGCGGCCTTCGCTCTCGGGGAAGAAATGATCGACCCGGACACGGGCGTCTCCCTCGGCCGCGAAGAAGGGGCGATCAAGGGCCTCTGCCAGATCACCCAGTTCTTCGGAAAGGACAACGACCTTTCCAAGTGCAAGATCAAGTCTGGCGCCTTGGATAAACAGGACGCGGTGAAGATCAAACAGTAACGCTTCGGCACGAACGCAAAGAGGGGCGGAC
>JBFLVN010000042.1:0-17934 GCA_040758475.1 Bdellovibrionota bacterium | reverse complement strand
GCTTTCGATCCGCGCGTCGGGGATGATCTACACGTTCGGATGCCTCGTCCTTCCAGCCCTTTTCGCCAGAAGCATCTGCCGGGAAGTGGGGCAAATGCTTTGGGTGGCGCCGCTGACGGGCCTTTCCGCTTCCATCGCCGGCTTCATTCTCGCCAACAGCTACGACCTCCCCCCCGGGCAGATGGTGACGGTCCTGCTGTGCGCTTTCCTTCCCGCCGGGTGGGTTGTGAGAAGCCAGCGGGAGCGGCGGGGCCAAACGAGAAACCTCTCGTAGGGGCGGTTCGCGAACCACCCCTACCTTTAACCCCAGGCGCTCCTCCGCTAGTCTCCCCCGGAATGGCCAGCGATTTATCGGGAAAAGTTGCTCTCGTAACCGGGGCTTCCCGCGGCATCGGCCGCGCGATCAGCGAAACCCTCGTGCGCGCCGGGGCGAAAGTCTTCGGAACGGCCCGGGACGGGGCCGCCCTTCAAAAGGTAGCGGCGGCACTCGGCGGGAATTTCGCCTGGGAGGCGGGAGACCTGCGCGATGCGCCTTTTTGTTCTTCGCTTGCTGGCCGTTGCGCCCAGCGTTGGGGAAAACTCGATATCCTCGTCAACAACGCGGGGATCAATCGCGTCGCCAAGATCGAAGACCTCCCGCTGGAAGAATGGGAAGAAGTACTGCGGGTGAACCTGACCGCCCCTTTCCTTCTCACGAAAGCGGCGCTTCCTCATCTGGAAAAAGCCAAGGGGGTTATCATCAACGTCTCGAGCGTTTCCGCAAAAGTGGGGCTCGAAAAATTTCCGGGCTTCGCGGCCTACTGCGCTTCCAAGTACGGATTGCAAGGATTAACGGACGTCACCCACGTCGAAGCCTACGCGAAAGGCGTACGGGTGTATGCCCTGCAACCCGCCTCGACGGATACGCAGCTCCTGCGGGCCACGATCCCGGGGGCCAAGGAAATCCTCCCGCCCACACGGGTGGCGGAGGTTGCCCTGGACCTTGCAACGGGCCGCCTTGCCAAATCCAGCGGATCGACCGTCGAAATCTGGCCTTAACGGTTTTCCCTCATCCGCTCTCCGCGTCCCGCACCGCAACCTGATGAGCGATGCGCCGGACCATCTCGGCCAAATGCGCGAAGGCCTCTTTCCAGGCTTCGGCCTCGCGGGTCTGTTTTTCCCGGGGAAGGGAAAAGGTCTCGCGCAGGAGCGTCTCGTTGAAACGCAGGGCGAAGTCCGGATGAAAGACGTTTCCCGTAGCGGGCACGGGGGCGAGCGAATGATTGGCGTAAAAGGCCCACACTTCGCCGGCCTTCAAATGGGCGTGGGCCTTGGGATCGTGGCGCAGCGAACCCCGGTCCCCCTTGGGCCGTTCCCGCACGGCTTCATGGACGAGGCTCGCCATCCGGGCGTCGGAAACGGGGGAAGGGGCTCCCTTCCCTTTCTTGTCGGGAAGAACGAGCCCCAGATAGATCCAGCCGATCGCATCGAGAAAAGGGGTGAGGTCGTCCTGAGAAGCCCGCTTCTCCCGGCGCACCTGGGCGACGAGGAGCCGCAGGCTCTCCAGGCGTTCCGTGGGAAGGTAGGGGACCGCTTGCTTGACGATTTCTTCGAGCAAGCCGGTAAAAAGGAAGAGGTAGTCGGCTTCCGACCCCGGCGCCTGGGCGAGGGGAACCCCCGCGAAATTCTGCCAGAAGGCCAGGATGGCGTCGGCCGACTGGGGATCGTAGGCCAGGGGAGGAAGGCTCCAGGCCTTTTGGACCCGCTCTCGGAATTCTTCCAGGCGCGTTGCCAGCTTCGGAACGGCGGCCTCGCGGAAGGGGTTGGGAACCAGCTCCGCTGGCGAGGGAGCCGGAGAAGCGGGAGGCTTTGGAAAAAAGACTTCCTCCAGCTCCGCATCCTTTTTCGCGGGCGGCGGGCTTGGACGGCTTGCTTGAGCGGAAGGCGGTGGCGGAACCGGCGCTGGAGGACTTTCGATTTCAACCACCGAAAGCTCCTGCTCTCCTTGCCCGCCCAGGCCAACGCCCAGGTCCTCGTCGTCCTCCAGTTGATCGGAGAAATGGTCGAAATAGGCGGCCCGAATCTCCCGGACGAGGCCGGGGACGTGCTCCGGCGAAACGACGTCGTCCCGCTTCCCCCGCCCCACCACGTAAGATTCGGAAAGCCCCCCCTGGGCCAGGGGTGCGTAGAGGCCGCGATACTTCTGATCGACCTCCGCTGGAGAGGCGATCAAATCCATCTTGCGGACGCGGAATTCGGGGCCTTGGGTATCGATCAGGAGGTAGAAGAATCCACCGGCTCGCGGAGCTTCGACAAAAGCGTGCAGGACAGCCGAGGGCTGTCCCGTAAAGAAAATCCAGCTTCCGGACACGCACGCCCCCCGGCGCACCCCCGCCCGTGCTTCTCCGGCGGCTTATTTGTCACATCCAACAGGCCTTCCGCAATGCCCGGGAAAGCGGCTTGTAAGCTAAATCACCCCCGCCGGCGGCTGTCCGCCACGGTCCAAAGACGTCCAGGGCCATTGCCAAAGCGGCAGGTTGAGACCTTAAATTGATTTAATTTGTTCCTTCGATCGGCATGGCTTATAATGGGGCCCGATTCCCCCTCTTCCATTCACGCCGTCACCAGAAACGCGCGCATCTCCGTGACCCAGATGCCCCAGATCTCCCAGATATCCAGGAACTTCGCAGGGGCGGCTTACGAACCGTCCCTACTGGACGTCCTCGGACAACGGCGGAACCCGATCAAAAAAAGCATGATCGCCTTGATCATCTTCTCTCAAAAAAACATTGATCATCTTAATCGCCTTCAAGCTCTGGCCGGTTTCGAGTGGTTTCATGGGGTTCCCGGGGCGATCACGAGCCTGCAGGAAGATGATCGACATGATCACCTTCCCCTCGAAAAAACGATGATCACCTTGATCATCTTGAAAGAGGAGGCCCGCCGTACTCGCTACGGTGCCGCGCGAAAACGGACCTTCGCGGACACGGAAAGACGCTTTGGGCGCCTTCTCTCGCTACAGGGCGGCGGCCACGGCATCGGCGAACTGGTCGGTCGTGGCTTTTCCACCCAGGTCGGAAGTGAGCTTTTCCTGGGGGCCGGAGAGGACTTTCTTGATGGCTTCCCGAAGGCGGTTCCCCTCGGAGAGGGAGCCCAAGTAATCGAGCATCAGGGCGGCGGAGAGGAACATGGCCGTCGGGTTGGCGATCCCCTTGCCCGCGATGTCGGGGGCCGAGCCGTGAACGGGTTCGAAGACGGCTCCCTTCTCCCCGATGTTGGCGCCCGGACAGACGCCCAGGCCCCCTACGAGGCCCGCGCAAAGGTCGGAAAGGATGTCGCCGAAGAGGTTTTCCATCAGGAGGACGTCGAAGCGAGTGGGGTGGCTGACGAGCTGCATGCACGCCCGGTCCACAAGGAACTCTTCGTAGCGGATTTCCGGATAGTCCTTGGCCACGGAACGGATCGAATCGAGAAAGAGGCCGTCCGACTTCTTCATGATGTCGGCCTTGTGGATGGCGGTCACGAGCTTGCGCCCCGTCTTGCGGGCGTGCTCGAAGGCGAACCGGGCGATCCGGGTGGAGGCCTTGCGAGTAATGACCTTGATGGACTCGACCACACCCGGAGCGACGACGTGCTCGATCCCCGAATAAAGGTCTTCCGTGTTTTCCCGTACGAGTACGAGGTCGATGGGCGGGAACGGGGCCTCGATGCCCGGGAGCCGGAGGACGGGACGGAGGTTCGCGTAGAGATCGAGGGCCTTGCGGAGGGCCACGTTGGCGCTGGGGAGCCCCTTGCCCACGGGGGTCGTGATGGGCCCCTTAAGGGCGCACCCCGCCATGGCGATGGCGTCGAGGACGTACTTGGGAAGGAGCGTCCCGTATTTCTCGGCGACTTTCTCGCCGGCTTCCAGGATTTCCCACTCGATTCCCACGCCAAGCGCATCAACGACGTGCCGGGTGGCGGCGCTGATTTCGGGGCCGATGCCGTCACCGGGAACCAGGACCACGTGGCGGGCCATGAAGGGCGCTCCTCCCCCGAGGGCGTGTGCCAAAGAAGAACGGGCGCATCATAACCAGCCCTCGCCCCCGCGGCTATGACCACGGCTGGGTAAACGGCCCTTACCCGCGCCCTTCCCCGGGCCCAGGGCCATCGGGTACATGAAACGCGCGAGGAGAGCGTAGAATCCACCATGACGGACCTGGACCCCCAAACCGCCGGAAACATCCAGAAGGCCCATGAGATCGCGGGCAAGCCGGCCGATTTCTCGGACCTCCCCTTCCCGAGCCTACGGCATCTTCTTGAAAACCGCCTTCGGGAACGGGGCAAAGAGCTCTACCTTCATTACGCCGACGACTCGAAAGGCGAAGAACGCCGCTTCACGTACGAGGAGTTCGCTGCCGCCGTGGGGCGCGCCGCCCGGCTCCTCCAGCAGTACAAGATCGGCCGGGGTTCGACCGTGGCGACCCTGGCCCACAACCACTGGCAGACCGTGGTCCAGTACTTCGCCTGCTGGGCCCTCGGGGCCCGGGTGACACCGCTCGTGGCGCCGGACCTCAAGAACGCCGCCCCCTCCTACCGGAAGGAATGCCTGGAGGATTGGTCCTTCAAGATCGACAACGCCGAGGCGAGCGTGCTCCTCGCCCGGGCCGAATACTACGGCTGGGCCAAAGAACTAAAGGATGCGTGCAAAGGGCTATCGGCGATCGTCCCCGTCGGCGGGGAGGTCGAAGGGGCGCCGGAAGAATTCTTCCTGGCCTCTCAAGGGCTCCCCGGAGACCTCTCCCTGGGCGAGCCGCCGCGGCCCGAAGACCGGGCCCTCATCGTCTACACCTCGGGCACGACGGGAAAACCCAAGGGAGTGGATCTTTCCCAATGCCATCTTCTCTACGATGCCGTGGGGATCGGGAGTTGGTGCGACACGTCCGCGGATGAGGGCGGGCACCGCTTCATGTGCGTCCTTCCCATCCACCACGTAAATGGCACCGTGGTCACGCTCGTTACGCCCCTCTACACGGGCGGCTCGGTCCTCTTGAACCGCGCCTTCAAGCCCGATTCCTTCTGGAAGCGCCTCTCCGACGGAAAAGTCCAGACGGTCTCGGTCGTCCCGACGCTCCTTCACACGCTTCTCGAAAGGCGGGAAGACCTCGCCGCGTACGATCTTTCCAACCTCGAACGGATCATCTGCGGAGCCGGCCCCCTTTCCGTGAAGCTGGCGCAGGAATTCTCCGAAGCGTTCGGATTCGCCATCGCGCACGGCTACGGCCTTTCGGAGACGACCTGCTACTCCTGCGGCCTGCCAGACGGCATCACGAAGAAACTCTACGAGGAAGTCATGCACGGATGGGGTTTCCCCTCCATCGGCGTCCCCATCGCCCAGAACGAAATGGCCATCCTGGACCCCCAGGGGAATCCGGTCCCCGCGTCCCCCTCTCCCAAGGACCTCCGCAAGGGGGAAATCTGCGTCCGCGGCCAGAACGTGATGAACGGCTACTTCAAGCGGCCCGACGCCAACAAGAGCGCCTTCGAGCACGGCTGGTTCCATTCGGGCGACGAAGGATTCTGGGTCGAACGGCAGGGAGAGCCCTATTTCTTCATCACCGGGCGGCTCAAGGAGCTCATCATCCGGGGCGGGGTGAACATCTCCCCCTACGAAATCGACGAAGTGCTCCAGGCCATCCCCGGGGTCGTCAAAGCCCTCGCCGTGGCGGTGCCGAGCAAGCACTACTCGGAAGAAGTGGGGGCCTACATCCAGACGGACGGAAAAACATCCTTGAACGCCAAGGAAGTCCTCAAGACCTGCTACCAGAACCTCGGATTCTCCAAATGCCCCAAGTTCGTCTTCTTCGCCCACGAAGTCGGGGTGGACGTGCCCTATACGACCACGGCCAAGCCCCAGCGGATTTTCCTGGAAGAAAAGCTGAAGGAAAAAGGCCTTTTCGGTCCCGTCGAGGACGTCCAGATCCGGGAAGCGGACTTCAAGAAAGAAATCGGGCTATAAAGCCGCCATGAGCAATACCCCTCTTCAGGTGGGCCTTTTAGGCGGCGGTGTCATGGGAAACGGCATCGCCCAGGTGTGCGCCATCGCTGGGCTCCAAGTTACCCTCTGCGAAGCCACCGAACCCCTCGCCCAAAAGGCGAAGGAATCCCTCGAATCGGGCCGCTACGGACTCGCCCGGGCGGTGGAACGCGGAAAGCTAGCGGCGGAGAAGGCGCAGGCCGCCAAGAAACTGGTCCGGTACGCCTGGGACAAGCGGGAACTCGCCCCTTGTGGTTTCGTCATCGAAGCGGTCCCCGAAGATAAAAATTTGAAAAAAAAGCTCTTCGCGGAGATCGATTCGATCCTCTCTCCGAACGCCATCCTGGCGTCGAACACCTCCGGTTTTTCGATCACGGAACTCTCGGAGGCCGTCTCCCGCAAGGAGCGGTTCCTGGGGATGCACTTCTTCAGCCCCGTCCCCGTCATGCAGGTCCTGGAAATCATCCATACGCCGGCGACCTCCAAGGAGGCGATCGCCGCGGCCGAGGAACTCGCCAAGAAAATGGGAAAGACGCCGATCCGAGTCAAAGACGCCCCCGGAAAATACGGATTCGTGGCGAACCGGGTTTACCTCGCCATGCTCAAGGAAGCCCAGGCGGTCGTGGCGGAGGGCGTCGCCACGATGGAAGACGTGGATACGGTCATGCGGCTTGGATACAACTGGCCCGTGGGGCCTTTCGGCATGATTCGAGGCGCGAAGGAAGGATGGAAAAAGTAACTTCTTTTTTCCTGGCGCTCGCCCTTCTCGTCTTGGGGGCCGCCCTTCCCCTGCGCGCAGAGACCAAGGAAAAACTCCCGCCACCCGCCGCGAGCGAGCGCCCGGCCGACAAGGCCCAGGCCAAGATCGCCGAGGCCAAGCGCTGCTACAACGAAACGACCCAGCGCTTCGACCCCCTGTGCACCATTCCCATCTACCACGAAGCCAGCAAAATTCTCCGGGGCGCCGGAATCCCCGTGGAAGAGACGCCCCACCTCTATTGGACGATCTTCGAGGGTCTGGGGCTCGCCTTCCTGGAAAGGGGCGACTTCGAAGAAGCTCGCAAGATGTTCCAGACGGCGGGCGCCATCCAGAAAGTCCCCGACAAGGCCCGGGAAGAGTCGGCCTACAACCTGGGGATCACCCAGTACCAGCTCGGCGAGAAGGATCAGGCCATCCACACCTTTGAAGTTCTCTTCCAGAGAAATTCCGATTGGCTCACGCGCGGGGAAGGTGACCCGAACCTCTCGCGCCTGCGGGAAACGAAGGAATGGAAGGAACTGGCCACCCGCTTAAAGGCCACCAAGCCGTAAACGGAATTGGACGGAAAAAGACTCTAAAAGATCACCGCGACGTGCAGTTCGCCATCAGGCGTCACGACCGGGAACACGAGGGCCTTGTCCCTCCCCAGGTCGGTTGAAGCCCCGAGGCGTTCAGGCGGGGCGATTTCGGCCTGTTTCCCTTCTTGGGCGAGGCGGGCGAGAATGTTCCCGCAAACCACGTTGGCGAATTCCTTCACCACGTCGTCGAGTTCCTCGGCGGAAGGATTCTTCAAATCCAGCATGTGCTTGGCCATTTTCCGGGCGATGCCGTCGGGAACGCAAACGATGTAATTGGTATGAAATCCGCCCGAGAACCCCACCTGGGCGACGATGCCGGGCGTGGGCAGTTTGCCAGAAACGACCTTGCCGGCCCCCAACTTCGCTTCCACCCCTCCCATCCGGAGGAGGAGTTTCTGGGTCAAATCGAAAAACGCGGCGTTGAGCTTGGGGAGCGGAACTTCGGAGGGAATGTCGATCTTGCCCGGGGCGAAGGCTTTCTGTTCTTCCTTGAAACCGGCCAGGGCCTTGTCGATCGCTTCCTTGGAGGCGTAGCCCTTGTGGACGAGGGCGTCCCCCAAATACAAGTGATCGTTTTTCTGGGCCGTGAGGAGTTCTTCGACCTGCTTCTTCGTGAGGAGCCCCAGTTCGACGGCGGCCTCGCCGAATTTGACGTCCTTGGTCTGCTGGAGGTGGGTGATCTTGCGGACGCCTTCCGCCGGAATCCAGCCCTTCTGGACGGCGTAGTCGCCGACTTTCAGATTGTGGGATTCCTGGTACTCGACGGCGTCCACTAATTGCTTGGCCGTGATGATTCCCTTGGAGAGGAGATATTGCCCGAAAAACTGGATTGCCATGCTGCCCCCATCCCGCGCTGAAGGTGCGTTCGTCCGGACTTCTAGAGGGTCTCTAAGGTGCTTCGAATTTTCTCGGGCTCAAAGGGCTTGGCGATGACGTTCTTGGCTCCCACCTTGAGGGCTTCCACGACCTTGTCGCCCACCCCGCCCAGGGAAGAGATCATGACCACTTTGGCGTTCTGGTCGAACTGGAGGATGGCCCGCGTCGCCTGGAGACCGTCCATCAGAGGCATGACGATGTCCATGCACACCACGTCGGGTGTGAGCGTCTTGTAGAGCTTGACGGCTTCCGCCCCGTTCTTGGCGTGCCCAACGACCTGGAAACCCGAAAAACCACTGATGATCTGCTCGAGCTGCTTGGCCGTGGTGATCGAGTCGTCAACGAGCAGGACTTTTTTGGGGCTTCCCATGTCTTCCCAGACCCCCGGCGTCCGGACGCCCCCCAGGCGCCCAAACCCCTGTGCTTTTGAGTAGTTGCAGCGTCACCGTATCCAACTTTTGAGAGCTTGTAAAGGCGCGCCGCGGCGTACTCGAGCAAACAGGCAGCTCAAAATCCGCTGAAGGAAACGGTGTTTACTTTAGCGTTGCAATGGCTTCCGGAACGCGAAGGCTTCCCGTGTAAATGGCGCTCCCGCTGATGACGCCGATGACGCCGTGGGCTTCCAATTCCCTGGCGGCCTGGACGTCGGCGAGACTCGAAACGCCTCCCGAAAGAATGACCGGAAGGCCGCAGGCGCGGGCCAGGCGTCTTGTCTCGGCAATGTTGGGCCCCTTCATCATGCCGTCCCGCCCGATATCGGTGTAGATCACGGCCGCGGGGTTCCAGGGAACGTATTGTCCTATCAGGTCGACCGCCGTCCGCTCGGTGATGGTTTTCCATCCGTCGATGGCCACGGCACCGGCCCGCGCATCCACCCCCAGGGCCACCTTGCCACGAAACGCCTCCAGGATTCGAACCGCTTCGGCAGGGTTCTTGACGAGCACAGAGCCCAGAACGATCCGCTGAACCCCCACTTCGAAATAAACGCGGGCGGTCGCCACGTCGCGAATACCGCCGCCGAGTTGAACGGGAATTTTGACGGCCCCCACGAGCCGCCCGACCAGGTCGCGGTTGGCCGGGGCGCCGTCCCGCGCGCCGTCCAGATCGACGACGTGGAGCCACTGGGCCCCTTCCTTCTCCCAACGCCTTGCTACTTCCACGGGATCGTCCCCGTGAACGCGCTCCTTGGCGAAATCGCCTTGTTCAAGGCGCACACAACGGCCGCCGCGAATGTCGATCGCCGGGAAGAAGATCATGCCGTCCGGGCCTCTTTGGACTTTTTACCTTGAGCTTCCCGGTAGAAATTCGAAATGAGCGCGAGCCCCGCCCGCTGGCTTTTCTCCGGGTGGAACTGGGTCGCGATCCAAGGGCCGGAGCGGATCGCCGAAACGAAATCGATCCCGTAATCCGTCCGCCCGCAAGCGACCTTGGAGTCAGTCGGGTCCACGTAATAGGAGTGGACGAAATAAAAGGCTGTTTCTTCCGGAATCCCGGCGAAGAAAGGCTCTTGGGACGGAAAGCGAACACCGTTCCATCCCATGTGGGGGACCTTCAGAGGATTCCCGGAAACATCTTTCAAATCCACGGGGAAGCGCCTTACTTTCCCTTTCAAGACACCCAACCCTTCGGCGCCGCCGTGTTCTTCACTCCACTCGAAAAGAATCTGGAGCCCCAAACACAACCCGAGGTACGGACGCCCGGAGGCGAGGTACTTCCGCAAGGCAGAGGAAAGCCCGCCGCGATCCAAAGTGAGCATGCAGTCCTTGAACGCCCCCTGGCCCGGAAGGACGAGCGCTTCCGCCCGGTCCACCTGGGCTGGAGCCGAAATCACTTCGACTTCGGCCCCCACGTGCTCGAAGGCCTTGCGAACGCTTCCCAGGTTGCCGCGGCCGTAATCGACGAGGCTGACTTTCATTTTTCCTCCGGCTCTCTGCGGCCGGCGATTTCAGGCAAGGCGGCTCAGAGCGTGCCCTTGGTCGAGGGAACGGCGGACGCCCCTTCTTCGCGCCGCACGGCCGAACGCACGGCGCGGGCAAAGGCCTTGAACATGGATTCGACGATGTGGTGACGGTTCTCGCCGTACTCGGCGTGGACGTGCACGTTTGCCAGGGCGTGGTTGGCGAAGCCCTGGAAGAAATCCCGGACGAGTTCCACGTCGAAGTCGCCGATCCGGCCGGGCTTTAAGCACTCGGCCTGGAAAACGACGTACGGCCGTCCGCCGAAATCGACGGTGACGCGGGAGAGGGCTTCGTCCAGGGGAACGCTGAAAGCCCCGTAGCGGACGATCCCCTTCTTATCACCAAGGGCCTGTTTCACCGCTTCGCCAAGGCAGATCGCCACATCCTCGACGGTGTGGTGGGCGTCCACCTCCACGTCGCCCTGGGCTTTGAGTTCCAAATCCATCCCGCCGTGGACGGCCACCTGCTGCATCATGTGATTGAGGAAAGGTACGGGCGATTCGATCTGGCTGGCGCCCGTGCCGTCCAGGTTCAGGGACAGGCGGATCTGGGTTTCCTTGGTTTTCCGCTCCACGAGCGCTTTTCTGGACATGGCGTTTTATTCCCGGCTTTCGCCCAGCACTTGCCGGAGGGCGCCAAGAAAAGCGCGGTTTTCCTCCGGCGTTCCTATGGTAACACGAAGGCAGTTTAAAAGGGGACCGGGGCGCGAGAGGTTCCGAATCCGGATGCCGCGCCGCAGAAGCGCGCCGTGCAAGGCCGCGGCGGCCAGACCCTTCGTCCGGAACAAGATAAAGTTGGCCTGGGTCGGAAACACTTCGAGTTCTTCAAATTCCCCCATCTTGGCGTAGAGGGCGCCCCGCTCGCGGCGGAGGAGGCGGGTGTGGACCCGCTCTTCGGCCGGATTGGCCAGATAAAGAGCTGCCGCTTGCTGGGAGAACGTGCTCACGTTGTACGGCAAGCGCACCTTCTCCAATTCCGCGGCAATGGCTTGATTTCCAAAAGCCACGCCCAACCGGAGGGCGGCGAATCCCACTTTGGAGAGGGTTTTAAGGAGCAGGAGGTTCGGATACCGGCCGAGCTGGCGGACGAAACTTCCATCCGCATAGGCGCCGTAGGCCTCATCGACGATGACAAGGCCTCTGGATTTACGAACGATCTCCAGAATCACATCGGAATCGTACGCGTTTCCGGTGGGGTTATTGGGAGAGGCCAGGAAAACGAGATTGGGTTCTTTCCGGAGGGCTTTCTTCCAAAGAGAACTCTCCAGATCGAACCGCTCGCTTAGGGGAACCGGCAAGACATCCCATCCCAGGGATTTTCCGATGTGGGCGAACATGGAGAAAGTCGGCATCGGCACCGCAAGGCGCGGGCGTTTCCGCCCATTGCCCGCGCAAGCGGCGCAAAGCATCTGGATGATTTCATCGGAGCCGTTCCCGAGAACCGCCGCCATCCCCTTGGGAACGCCGAAATGGCGCCGGAGTTTTTCCTTGAGCTCCCGCGCCGAGGGGTCAGGATAACGGTTCAGCGAAATTTTCCCCACGAGCCGCTCCATCCGGCGGCGAAACGCCGGGCTCGGGGCATAGGGCGATTCGTTCGCATCGAGCAAGATGCGGGCGCGCGCCGTCTCGGGCTCGTACGCCGAAAGGCCGGAGAGCTCCGGACGAAGAAGCCGTGCGAGAGAGGCTTTCTTCATCGGGATTTTTTCCCCTTGGATTTTTTCGGCGGCGCCTTTCGCAAACGTCCCACGAGGCGCACGGCCACCGAACCGGCGTGGGCCGGAAGGCCTTCCGCCTGGGCAAGGCGCACGATCGAAGGGCCCAAAGCCCGGAGCGCTTTCGGGGAAAATTCCACGAAACTCGTCTTCCGGAGGAAATCGTCCACGCCGAGGGGCGAGCCGAAGCGGGCGGCCCCGCCCGTGGGAAGGACGTGGTTCGATCCCGCGATGTAGTCCCCCACCGCTTCCGGCGTATCGGAGCCAAGGAAGATGGCCCCCGCCGCCTTGATGGCTTTGGCGAAGGGGGCGGGACTGCGCACGTAAAGCTCCACGTGCTCGGGTGCCAAACGGTCCACGAAGCCGGGAGCAGCCGAGAGATTCTTCAACACGAAAATCCGCCCGAACTGTTCGAGCGACTTTTGCAGAATCTTCCACCGGGGCGAAAGACGGGCGAGCGCCAGCACGCGCGTGGAAACGCTCGCGGCGAGTTCCGCATCGTCCGTGAAAAGAACCGACGTCGCCAATTCGTCGTGCTCGGCCTGGGAGAGGAGGTCCCAGGCGGTTTCCGTGGGGTCCGCGAAGCGGTCGGCGACGACGACGATCTCGGAAGGCCCCGCGAGCTGGTCGATCCCCACCCGGCCAAACACCTGCCGCTTGGCCTCGGCCACGTAGGCGTTTCCGGGGCCCACGATCTTGTTGACGGCGGGGATGCTCTTCGTGCCGTAAGCAAAAGCTCCCACGGCCTGGGCGCCGCCCACGCGGAAAACCCTGGTCACTCCGGCCACGTATGCGGCGGCCAGAAGAACGGGGTTGGAATCGAGCGACGCCCCCGGCGAAGCCACATAAATGTCTTTCACGCCTGCGACCTTCGCCGGGATCGAGGTCATGAGGAGCGTGGAGGGATAGGACGCCTTCCCCCCCGGCACGTAGAGGCAGACCGCGTCCAAGGGCGAGAAACGAAGGCCGAGATTCGCCCCCTCCCGGTCGGAGAACCACCAGGACGAGCGGCGCTGCTTTTCGTGGTACGCGCGGATTCGGCGGGCCGCCGTTTCGAGGGAGCGGCGAAGCACCGGATCGATCTTCCGGTAGGCTTTCCGGAGATCGGCCGCCGGAACGACCAGCGACTTGGGCGTGAGGCGAACACCGTCGAAACGGCGGGTGTAATCGAAAACAGCCGCGTCCCCCCGGCGTGCCACGTCCGAGAGAATCTTTTCGACGCTCGAACGCACCTGCCCCGAGATGAGTACCTGCCGGCTCGCGAGGCGCGAGAGCTCCTTCTCGAATGCTGCCGTCCCCTGACGGATGATCTTCACGGCCTGGCCTCCCGGCGGACGGCATTCTTCTGCCCGGCCTCGGAGAGCCGCGCGAGAAGATCGCGAGCGTCTTTTTCCTTGAGACGAAGGCTCGCCCTTCCAATCACGAGGCGGGCCGTCGATTGGAGGATGATCTCTTCCTCGGCCAATCCGTTTTCCTTGAGGGTGCGTCCCGTGTCCACGAGATCGACGATCTTGTCGGCAATCCCCGTGAGGGGCGCCAACTCGATCGCCCCGTAGAGATGAACGATCTCCGTGTGGATTCCCTTTCTTGAAAAGTGCTCCCGGGCCAAAGAGGGATACTTGGTCGCGATCCGAAGCGGGCCGATCTTGCCGTTCGATTTTTCCCTGGGGGCGGCGACGACCAGACGGCAACGGCTTACGCCCAAATCGAGGGGCTCGTAAAGCCCCAAGCGCTGTTCTTCCAGGACGTCCTTCCCGACGATCCCCGCGTCGGCGGCGCCCCGGTCCACGTAAGTGGGGACGTCCTGGGAACGGACAACGAGCACCCGGAGGTTCGAACGCGGAAGGTCGAAAACCAGTTTGCGGGAATCGCCCGACAGCTCTTCGACCGAGTACCCTCCGGCGGCGAGCAAGGCCACCGAGTCCTCAAGCACCCTTCCCTTGGCGATGGCGAGAGAAAATTTTTCCATACTCAAACCCCTTCCATCTTCGTCCGCTCGATGCGGGCGCCAAGGGCCGAAAGCTTCTTTTCGAGCCGTTCGTAACCGCGGTCCAGGTGATAGATGCGGAGCACTTCCGTTTTCCCTTCGGCGATGAGCCCTGCCAGGACGAGGGACGCCGACGCCCGCAGGTCCGTGGCCATGACGGGGGCGCCCGATAGTTTCTTCACCCCTTCGATGACGGCCGTGCGGCCGTCCACCGAGATTTTCGCGCCGAGCCGCACGAGTTCGGGAACGTGGATGAAGCGGTTCTCGAAGATCGTCTCCGTGAGAACCGAACTCCCCCGGGCACACGCCAGGAGCGACATGAACTGGGCCTGCATGTCGGTAGCGAAACCCGGGAACTCCTGGGTCTTGATGTTCACGCCCTTGAAGCCATCGTCCGCCGAAACCGTAAGCGCCCCCGGAGAATCCTCGATACGCGCTCCGGCTTCCACCAGCTTTTCGACAATCGCTTCCAGGTGCTCGCGCACGGCCCCTTCGACGCGGACGGGCCCCTTGCCGAGCGCCCCAGCGACGAGGAGCGTCCCCGCCTCGATCCGGTCGGGAATCACGTCGATAAGGAACGGCTTGAGGGATGAAACCCCCTCCACTTCAATGGTCTGGGTCCCCGCTCCTTCGACGCCAACGCCCATCAGCCTCAAGGCATCAGCGAGCTGAACAATTTCCGGTTCGCAAGCGCAATTTCGGAGCGTCGTTTTCCCTTTGGCCAAGGCCGCCGCCATGAGAACGTTTTCCGTACCCGTCACGGTCTGAACGTCGAAGGTGAAGATCGTCCCCTTCAGGCTTTTCGCCTTGGCCTCCACGTAACCGTGCTCGAAAGCGATCTGCGCCCCTAGCGCTTCGAGACCCTTTAGGTGCTGGTCGATCGGCCTTGCACCGATGGCGCACCCGCCCGGAAGCGAAATTTTCGCGTGGCCGAAACGGGCGAGGAGCGGCCCCAGCACGAGCACCGAAGCCCGCATCGTCTTGACGAGTTCGTAGGGCGCTTCAAAAAGGTTTACGCCCTTGGGATCGATGACGGCCTGGCCCGAAGGGCCGTTCACCTTGGCACCGAGCTTGCGCAAAAGTCTCGCCATCGTACGCACGTCGGCCAGATCGGGAAGCCGGCGGATCGTAGAAGGGCCATCGGCCAAGAGAGCGCAGGCCATAAGGGGCAAGGCCGAGTTCTTGGCCCCCGATACTTGCACCGTTCCCCGGAGGGGCGCGCCCCCTTCGATGACGAATTTGTCCATGAGTTACGCTTCCACCTGGGATTTGCGCCGGGCCAAAAGAACGCGGTCGAGCCCGGCCAGGTCCTGCCGGATTTCGATGTTCTCCCACACCCCCGCCTTCTCGGCGAGGGCGAAGGCTTCTTCCGACTGGTCTTCTCCCAATTCGATCGCCAAGAGGCCCCCGCCGCGCAAGTACTTTCCAGCCTCACCGATCAGCACGCGGATCACCGAAAACCCGTCCGCGCCGCCGTCCAGCGCTTCCCGGGGTTCGTAATCCCGGATTTCAGGCTCCAATTCGCTAATTCCACTGCTTCGGATATAGGGGGGATTGGAAAGAAGCAGATCGAATTTCTCACCATCCTTCACCGCTCCGAAGAGATCGCCCCGCCGGAGTTCGATCCGGTCCGAAAGCCCGAGGGCCGCTGCATTTTCCCTCGACACTTCAAGGGCCGCCCCTGAAACGTCCACCCCCACCGCCTGCAAGCGCGGCCGCTTTTTTAGCACCGAAAGAGCAATCGCGCCGCTCCCGACGCCGACCTCCAGAAAAACGCCCGCCGTGCATTCCTGGGTATTGGCCAGAACCGCTTCGACCAGGATTTCCGTATCGGGCCGGGGGATGAGTACACCCCGGGCCACCTTGAACGAGAGGCCGAAAAACTCCTTGCGGCCCGTGAGGTACGCCACCGGCTCCCGCGCCGCGCGGCGGCGCAATAGTTCCCGGTACGGGGCGAGTTCGGATTCGAGAAGGGGCTGTTCGAGGTTTACGTACAAACCCACCCGGTCCGTCGAAAGGGCGTGGGCGAGAAGCACCTCCGCGTCCAGGCGGGCCGTCGGGGAACCCTGGCGTTCCAGATAATCCGCCGAGGCCTGGAGGACCCGGCGGATCGTCCATCGCTCGGCGTTTTTTGCGGTTTCAGCGTCCATCGAATTTCCCAATCGCCCAATTCATCTCGCTCCAGCGGCGGCACCCGGCTCGGCCGAGGCCAGCAGTTCCGCCCGGTGCTGGGTGATGAGCGGCTCGATCACTTCGTCCAAATTCCCATCGACCACTTGGGAGAGCTTGTAGAGCGTAAGGCCGATCCGGTGATCGGTCACCCGCTCCTGGGGGAAGTTGTACGTCCGGATGCGCTCGCTCCGGTCGCCCGTACCGACCATCTTCCGGCGCTCGCCCGTGATCTTGGCTTCCTGCTCGGCCTGGGCCCGCTCCAGGAGGCGGGCCGTCAAGATCTTGAGGGCCCGGGCCTTGTTCTTGTGCTGGCTCTTCTCGTCTTGGCACGCGACCGCAAGGCCCGTCGGAATGTGCGTGATCCGCACGGCCGAATCGGTCGTGTTGACGCTCTGCCCTCCATGGCCCCCGGAGCGGTAAACATCGATCCGCAAATCCTTGGGATCGAGATTGATCTCTACTTCGTCGGCCTCGGGGAGGACCGCCACCGTCACCGCGGAGGTATGGATGCGGCCTTGGGCCTCCGTGCGGGGGACCCGCTGGACGCGGTGAACGCCCCCCTCGAAGCGGAGGCGCGAATAGGCCCCCTCCCCTTTGATGAGGCCGATGACTTCCTTGAAGCCACCCAAATCCGAAGGACTTGAGGAAAGGACTTCGACTTCCCACCCCCGGTTTTCCGCATAACGGCTGTACATCCGGAAAAGATCGGCGGCGAAGAGGGCGGCTTCTTCCCCGCCCGTCCCGGCCCGGATTTCCAAGATGACGTTCTTGGAATCGTTCGGGTCTTTCGGAAGGAGCATCACCTTGAGTTCTTCGAGGAGTTCCTGGGCGCGCGCCTCCAGGGACGGAAGTTCCGATTTGGCGAGTTCCCGGAGATCTTCGTCCTTCTCGTTGGCGAGGATGTCCTTGTGGGAAGAAACGTCGGCGGCGATCTTCTTGTATTCTTCGAAGGTACGGACGAGGGGGGCGAGTTCGGAGTGCTCTTTGGAGAGCTTCGCATAGGTCTGCCGGTCGGAAACCACGGCGGGCTCCGAAAGCCGCGCTTCGAGGGCGCGGAATTGGCCGGCGATTCTGGCGAGCTTTTCAATCATAAAAACCCCTACAAAACGAAACCGCCCGCGACATCGCTAGGTGTCGGCGGGCGGCCCGGAAACCTGTGGAACGCTACTTCTTGGCGGCGGATGCTGCGGCGTATTTGCGCCGGAACTTCTCCACACGGCCAGCCGTGTCCACGAGCTTCTGCTTGCCCGTGTAGAAGGGATGGCAGTTCGAACAAATGTCGATCTGGAAGTCCCCGCGGGTCGAACGGGTCTCGATCACGTTGCCGCAGGCACAGGTAATGCGGGCCTTGCGGTAGTGCGGGTGAATGCCGGGCTTCATGTGTTTCTGGCCCTCTCTATCCGGCGCCTTCCGGGCCGCACAACCGGCCCAGATGCCCGAAGGGCGCCCTTTATAGATGATGGAACCCCAGGGGGCAAGCCGGGCCTTTTAACCCGCCGAAAGGGCCCTTACGAGGTTATAGAGCGAGGTATAGGACCGGAAGTGGAACTGGGAAATGGAAAGGACCCGCGTCTGGGGGTTCCACCGGAGCCCCCCCATCTCCTCGGAAAAGTCCTTTTCGATCTTCTCCAAATCCCCCCGGGAAAGGTCGGTCCGCAGCCGAATGTCGATCGAATGGCGGTCCTTGCTGTACTCGATCTGCTCGACCCGCCGGTAGAAGTTTTGAACGTAGGCGAGAGCCGCTTCGGGGGTTTCCGCAAAATGAAGGATACCGGCATCCGGGGGTGAGATGGTTTTCCGTTCGGCCATGACTTCCAAATCGAGTCTGAGACCGCGCCACGCCGCCGCCGGCCCCACCGCCACCAAGGGGTGGATCGGCATCTTGCCCGTCTGAATG
>JBFLVN010000041.1:0-17996 GCA_040758475.1 Bdellovibrionota bacterium | reverse complement strand
CGTCCTGGGCCAAGCAACACAAGAAAAACTCCGCCATTACGTCGAGAGCGGCGGCCACCTCGTACTAGGGCCCCGCCTTCCTTCACTCGATGAAAGACTCAAACCCTGCGCGCTCCTTCAGGAAATTGGCGAGCCTCCAAGCAGCCGGGAAGACCGCCTCGACCTGGGCAGCGGCTTTGAAGTCCGCAAAGCGGACCTTTTCGGCGGAAAGACAAGCTGCCGCAACGCTCACGGGACAGGGGAACTCATCCAGTTCGGATTCTGCTTTCCTAAACCTCCGCGAGATGGGATCGCGCAGGAAGCCGCGAGCTGGATTGCTGCCCTGCTCGCGGAGAGCGGAATCCATCCCACCTGCCCCTCCGCCGACCCGGCGATCGAAACCGCACTGCACGAAGCAGATGGCCTCCCGCGCGTCCTCTTCATTGCGAACCCGGAGAATGATTTTCGCGAAACGAAGATTCAATTGGCCGCGGGGCTCTCCCGAAACTGGATCGACGCGTGGGACGAAAGCCGCCACCAAGCCGAGGGCGGAGCCCTGCGGATCGGCGTCCCACCCTACACCGTCCGCATTCTGGTGGAGGAATCCCGGTGATCGCCCCAGACGCTAAGATTATCGATGTCGACATGGTCCAGCTCGCCAACTGGGCGGCGCTTTTTTCGCTGCGAAAAAAGCCAACCCCTTCCACCGGGCGAGCCCATCTGCTCCTCGTCGTGGAAAACGGCGAGGTCGTAAAGGCCTATCATTCCGAAAAAGGGGCTCTGGAAGATTTTCGTGACCTGGGACCGAAGCATTTGGAGGAAATGGCCCAGGCGGCCGGCGCGGGCAAGATCACCCGGATCGAGCGAGGGGCCCTCGAACGATTCTGGGAAAAATTCCAGGGATCGCTCCCCTACGAATCCGATTTCACCGCCCAGCTCTTCACAGCGATCCGGGCCATTCGGCTGGAACTAGGCAAAACGATCCAGGTCTGGCCGGGGAACTTCAAAAACATCCGCTATCTTTCGGAAAAATTTGTCCGCGTGGGGCTTTCGCTCCTGCCGCTCTCAAAACCCTTCGTGGCGGTGGTGTTCGATTCCTGCTTCGAAGGGGTTTATGCCAGTTTCATCGTCTCTTTCGAGAAAAAAGGAAAAAGTCCCGAACTTTCCCTCTGGACGACGACCGACCGGATTCTGGCAGGCACAAAACTTCCGGGCGACTTCCAGAGCGCCGTTCGTACGGTCTCTACCCGCATTCAGGCTGAATTCGGGAAGCCTGCCCTTGCTGTCTACTTCACCCGCACCGGCGCGGAGAAATTCTTTTCGAACCGCCGCAAGCTCTCGGAGCTATCCCGCCTCCTCAAAAAAAGCGAAGCGGCCCTGGGAGAAATGCCATTCCTTCTTCAAATCGGCCTGCGGATCGCGAGCCTCACTGGCCTCTAACTCAGTCGCCCCCTTCGGGCATTCCTTCAGAGAGGTGGTAACGGCGCCACTCGCGAAGATGAGTAAGGCTCCGGGTGTCCCGGACGCGATCGACGAATAAAACGCCGTCCAGGTGATCGCACTCGTGCTGAAGGGCCCGGGCGAAGAATCCTTCGGCCTCGAAATTCTGCGACTTTCCCTCCCGGTCCAGGGAAGTAACTCGAAGCTTCGTGTGCCGGACTACGCGGCCGCGCAGGTCGTCGACGGACAAACACCCTTCCCATCCTTCTTCGAGATCACCGGGCAGAGGTTCGAGCACGGGATTGACGAGAACGGTCAGGGGAATGTCCGGCGCGTCCGGGTAGCGGGGGTTCTTGCGGACTTCGACGATCACGAGGCGCTTGGAGACGAAAACCTGGGGGGCCGCAAGCCCCGCCCCGTCGGCGTCCCGCATGGTCTCGATCATGTCGTCGACGAGGCGCTGGAATTCGCCGCTATCGATTTCCGGCCGGGGGACCTCGGCCGCTCTTTTCCGCAGGACCGGATGGCCCAGTTTGGCGATTTGCAGGAGGGCCACTGCCCAAATCCTCCATGATTTCGCGAGCCTACCACATGACCCGCCGGGACGGCGCTTTTTTCAAACACCACAAAAAAAGCCCTTCCAAGCGATGCCCCCTTTATGGCAAGATGTTTCCAGTCCGAAGGGAGCCGGGGCAATGCGGGGGCGTGCCTTTCCCTCAATCTTTTTTCTCTTTGCCGTTACGGCCCTGGCCGTTGGCGGGTCGGCTTGCGCGAAAAACGTGGTCGCCAGCGGCGACCCCTCCCGTCTCTACGAAACCCGTTCAGCCAGCTATCAGGAAAATTCCGATCCGGCCATCGAGGCCCGCGTCCGTGCCCAACTCGGCAGAGATCCCGCGCTGGGGCATCGGGACTTTGACGTGCAGGTTTCCGAAGGAAACGTGGTTCTCGAAGGTACGGTCGCTTCCCGGGAAGAAGCCCGCCGCGCCGTCGAGATCGTGCGGAACGTGAGCGGCGTCAAGAGCATCAACAACCAGATCGACGTGGACCCGACGGCTACGGCAAGCCCCTGATTCTCCAATCCCTGTTTCTTACTTCCCACTCTCAGCCAGAAAACCCTCGATCGCCGCCGTCAATTCCCCAGGCTTTTCGTGGTGGATCATGTGCCCTGCGCCCGCGATTTCGGCGATGCGCGCATTGGGATAGACGGCCACGCGCTCGCGCCAGTCGGGGATGAATTTCTTGAATTCCGAGAGCTCCCCCACCACGACGAGGGTGGGTGATTTGATCTGGCGCCAGCAGGCCTTGGCGGCTTCCAGATCGAAAGGGACGGACCCCGGCGTCTTGTGAAGCGGGTCGAACCGCCAGCGGTAAGAGCCGTCCTCCCCTTTCTCAGTGCCGTGGCGCGAGAGGTGGAGGGAAAACTCCTCCGAAAGGCGTGGATTTTGTTTGCGAAGCCGAGCAGCTGCTTCCTCCACCGAAGCGTAGGGCTTGCGTTCTTTCTTTGCTTGGGCGAGCCACGATTTCACCCATTCGGCAAGGCGTTTGGGCGCTACGTCGGGAGGCATGGCCGGGGGTCCGAATCCCTCGACGTTGATGAATTTTCGGATTTTTTCTGGAAACGCTCCCGCGAACTTGGAACCCGCCATGCCGCCCATGGAATGGCCGATCAAAATAACCGGCCCGCTGCTGGCGGCCTCTTCGATCAAGGACAGAATATCGACGGCGTAACCGTTGAAATCGTAATTCCCACCAGCCCCGACGCAATCGGAAAGGCCGTGACCCCGAAAGTCGAGCGCCAGCACGCGGTAGTTTTTCGAAAGGCGCTTGGCCACCGGGTCCCAGGAACGGGCGATGTCCATCCAGCCATGGAGAAGAACGAGAGGCGGTGCCGCCTTGTCGCCCCATTCCACGTAATGAAGGTCGAGGCTGCGCGGCAATGTGATGAATTGATCGAGCCCTTCCATGACGCACTCCCAGCACGGCCCCAAAACGCCGCCCCGGAAGACTACACGGCATTCAGGGCGAGTTCACAATAACGCTGCTCCCGTTTCGCGAGGTCCGCCATCAGTCCGGAAGAGCGCACGAAATCCAGCGAACCCTTCAATTCGCTAAGACGTTTTAGTTCTTCGGCGAGCTCCGTCCACCGGCTGGCGATGGCCGCCATTTCCTCAAAGAGCCCTGCCCGAGCGATCTCTGGGACAATGGAACGCGCTTCGCCCAGGAATTCTGCGTACATTTTCCTAAAAGCGCCGCCGCCCGTTCCCCGCCGCTCGATGATCTGGTACGCAAAGCGAGCGCACCACGGGGCGTCTTCCACCCGGCTCCAGCCCGGGAATTCTTCCGCCGCCTTGTGCATCCCCTTGGGACCGAAGGGCACTTCCATCGAAAGGAGGCGTTCGGCCTGCTTGCGAATGGCTTCCCGAATCGCCTGGGGAAGCGATCTCAATTCCTTGGGAAACTCGAAAGTGAACCACGGGCTTCCGCCTTCCACGGCAGGCGGAAACCGGGAAGCTCTGGCCTCGGCGAGCGTTTCGAGGGGTTCCTTCTGAATGGAGGGGAATTCCGTATCCGAAATCAAGGCGACTTTCTCTTCGTCGTCGAATCCGACGAGGAGAGTCTTGTGCCCGTTAAAATGGGTCTTGGAACCGAAATACTTGAGAAGCTGGATGTCCGAATTGAGCATCACCGGCCGCTTCGCCAGCACTTCCGCCCGGACGGCTTCCCAGGCCCGCGCTGGCTCTTCCTCCCGGTGTTTCGTGCAGCGGATTCCGATGCGCTCGCAGAATTCCGTCTCCAGGTCGGAGGACCGGGTGAAAAACCCGCGGCTCGGGGAAAATCCGGTGGCGGAGAAATAACCAAAACCCAAAGCCGCTCCAAGACCGATCACCATGGGCTCGGAGAGGGGTTTGCCAGCATATTGGAGGAGATTGACGAGCGACCCCGAGCCGCAGTGGCGCCCTTCCGAATGAACGTACCCGGAAAGTTCGTAATGCATAACGACGGCACCCTGTTCCGCTCCATGCGAAACCGGTTCCCTCTATATCCCAATTCCGTGGGAACGTCCTAGGAGCCTATAGCGGCGATAGCGGCCCCGGGAGATCCTTCCGCCGTCACCGACACGGCAGCCGCTATCCGGGTTTCGATTTCCGCCCCGACGAGGATGGAAAGACTCGTCAGGTAAATCCACACGAGGAGGAGAATCATGGCGGCGACAGAACCGTAGAGGACGTGATAGTCCAGGAGCCCGCTGGCGGCGAGGCGGAGAAGCGCCCCCGATATGCCCCAGGCGATGGCCGCCAAAAGGGGCCCGGGCGATATCCAGTGCCAGCCCCGGGCACCGCCGGGCGCCAGGGCGTAAGCCACCGACAGAGCGACTGCATAAAGGATCAGCACGATCCCGTGCCGGGTGATGGACCACCAGGATAAAAGCTCTGGCGCATGGCGATTGAATTGAACGCGAGCGATCGCCACCACGGCCCCGCAAACGATCGCGATCATCCCTACTAGCAGGACCGCCAGGGAATGGTGAAAAAGCCGCTGCAAGATGGATCTTGAATCCCGCTCCCCCGATGCCCGGTCCAGAAGCCGCCCGATCACCGCGATGGCCCGGATCAAGATGGCGAAAGAAGCGACAATGGAGATACTGGCCACGGCCCCCCGGGGCTGGCTTGCCAGTTCGCGAACGTTGTCGATGACGAGCGGGATCGTTTCTTTGGGAAGGGACGCCGCCAGGAGGCGGGTAATGGCCGCCTCAATGGCATGCAATTCGAAGTATCCGAGGAAGAGGAGGAGCGCGAGAAGGGCGGGAAACAAAGCGAAGCAAAGGTAAAATGACAGCTGAGCCGCCGATCCCCAGATGTCCTGGTCGGCCAGCGCTCTCCACAGAGAACGCCAATAGGCGGCCCTCCCCAGGGGCTGAAACCGCCGTTCGATCTCCCGATAGGCCTTCACAATCCCCCAAGCCTAGCCCTTTCTCAGGAGGTTGGGCAGCCTGCGATCAACCGGCGGCAGCTAGCCCACTTATGAAAGTATGGATTCGTTCGGAAACCCGGCCTGGGGCCTCCAGAGGGGCGAAATGGCCGAGATCATCCCAAATCTCAAACCGGGTCCCACTGATTTTACCGGCGACTTCCATGCGGGCCGTGTCCGGCGAAACGAGGGCGTCTTTTCCGGATGCGACAACGAGCGTTGGGGCCCTGACTTTCGCCAGCTTGGTTCCATCGCCTCCAGCCATGGAAATATCCCAGACGGCCTTGCGGGATAGGGGCGAAGCCGATTCGGCGTCTTCCAAAAGAATGTCGAGTTCCTCCTGGGAAGGGGGCTTCGCGAAAAGACGGGGAAAGACCGTTCCGGCCTGGGACTGGCCGCAGGCCACCTCCCCGAGAAGCTCCCCCCATTCCCCCGCGGGCTTGAGACCCGCCATTGGAAACGGCGAGAAAAGTACGAGCCCGCCAATCCGGCGGGCATAGATCGTAGCAAGGCGCTGGGCCACGAGGGCGCCAAAACCGTGCCCGACCACGATCCACTTCCCAGTGAAGGTCTTTTCCTCCGAAAGAAGGCCGATCATGTCTTCGGCAAAACGATCGAGCGTGTATCCCGTCTCGGGCTGGAACGAGAAACCCGTCCCTCGCAAATCGGGGAGAAACGACGTGCAGCGATCCGGCGGAAGCGCTTCTGCCACCAGCTGCCAGAACGTTCCCGAGACCAACCATCCATGGAGAAAAAGAACGGGGATTGGCCCTTCGCCCAGCTTGGCGTAGGCAATCGAGCCGCCGTCTCCCGTCTTGGCCGAGGGCATTTTAAACGCCTCCAATCCCGCGCGGGCGTTTTACCCCAACACGGGCAGAAAATCGCCACTGCCTTATCCCGGATTGGCGAGTTCCAGGGGGCGGTCCTGCCGGAGGAAAAAGTCCTTCTCTCCGCCGGGAACGAAGGCGTCGGTCACGATAACGAAACTGCGAATGGTGAAATTCTTCGACGCCACGTTCTCCCAGTTCGTCAGGTCGAAGTAGAGCCCCGGAATCTGGCCGGGATGCTTCTCGGGAGGATCGGCGGCCCCAGCGTCATCGACGACCATCAGATTGGGCCGCAAAGGGACTTCCGCGGGAATTAGGATGCGGGAGAGCCAATAAAGGCCATCCCAGTAAACGGCGAAAAAGTCGTTCGAATCGTTGTTGGCGTTGATAGCCTGTAGCTCGGAAGACGCAGGCTGTCCGGAGACTACGTAAGGCTTGGGGAAACCACTCGAGTAAATCTGCCCGCCTTTGAGCCCTTTGAAATCCATGCCGGCGTAGAGGTTGAATTTCTTGGTGATCGTCCGAATTTCGACGGGCGTTTTAAGACCCATGTCGTATGAAAAGGAATAGGGATAGAAGAACGTGTAGTTCCATATCCGCGGCGACCGGATGAAGGCGACGACCTTGACGTTCATCCCCGTGTACTTGATGACCCGGATGGGCCCGTCGATCCAGCCGCCCAGCTTGCTGTTGAAATCCTCCTGGGTCCGGCGAAGCCGGATACCCAGCACGGTCGCGTCCATGCGGATCTTGAGGATATCGACGGGATTGTCCGCTTCCCTGTACTCCGCCTTTCCGATCCGGTCGATGGCGAAGCGGTACTCAGGATCGAACCCCATCGTGAAAATCTTCGTCTGGGTGATGTCCGTGGCCGGATCGTAACGGACGTAATCCACAGAGCTGCGGGGGGGCGTCTGCGCGGCGAAGGCGAACAGGTAGGCGTAACCCCGGCTTCCATCGAGCGGATCGCGGATTTCCAATTCCCGCGCGAGAATGGCACCCGGCATGGAAAGTGAACCCGAAAATTTCGGCCCGGTGTCGCTGGCGAGAAAACAAAGTTCGTCGTTTTCGTCCCAAAGCCCCCTGTCTTCATCCTCTCCCTTCATCTTTCCGGCATGAAGGACGTAAAGCCCGTCTTCATCCCGTTCGTCGATCTGGAAAGGGATCGGCGTGAGTTCTTGGCCCCTGGTTGCATAGAGGCGAAAACCGGCAACGGGGCGATTTTTAAAAGATGGCAGGTTCACTCCTTGCAATACGACCACATCGATGGGCCGGGTCGGAAAAGGGGAAGTCCCCTCTCCAGCCGCCTGGCTTGGTGCCGCAAAAACAATAACCGCCACCAGAAGCATTAAAACCACGCGTGCGCTGGGAAGCATGGTGAGTTGGTTCCTTCTTTGAGGAAGCAGCGAAGCCTAGTGCCACAAATTCAAACCGCCAACCGCGAGACAGGGCAGGATGCGGAATCTGGGTGCATCCCGCCCCTGACAGGCGTGGAGAAATAACCTTTGGTTTCGATGACTTACGGCTGAAAATTGTCATTGAGCAGTGCTCAATGTAATAAAGGTTACACGAAAGGGCTTTCCCGTGCCTGCCAAAACCCAGCGCAAAACCGCCGCAGCGGCCCACATGAAAGAGCACCTCCTCGAGACGGCTTCCCGGATCATGGCGGAGCGGGGCTACACGGCCACGACGATCGAAGTCCTCTGCAAAGAGGCGAACGTCGTACCGCCGACAATCTACTGGCATTACGGGAACAAAGAGGGCCTGCTCCTCGCCGTCGTCGAACGGGCAGGCCTCCAGTGGGGGGCCGAATTTCAAGCCGCCTTGCACGGGAAAACGATCGAAGAAGTACTCCTCGCGATTTCGGCCCTCATCGCCCGGAGCATCCGGAACGACCCCGTTATCCCTCGTGTACTCCTAAGACTTGGGATGGAAAGGCGCGAGGCGAACCAGCCCCAGGCCGAATTTATCAAATACATGAGGGATTATGGAAGATTCTCGCTGACCGCCACGTTCGGAAAATTTCTGCGAGGGACGAATCCCGATGAAACACGGATCGGTTGCACCAAATTGGCGGACACCGTGCTTTCCTTTATGGATGGCACATTCATCGCTTACGGGGCCGATCCCAAGGGGACGAACGTAGAGGGACAACTCGCCCTCATGCGGGAGTGCGTCCTTTCCCTCGCCAAATCCCTGTTTCCCGCTTCATTCGCACCAGCCCTAGTGGTTCCGGAAAAAAAACTCGCACCCTCGGACAAGAAAGGCAGAGCCAGGGCCGCAAAACAAGCGGCCGCTTGATCGCAGGCTCAAGCCGTCAATCGCCTCCCACCCCCGCGTAGAAGCTTTCCAAAAGATCGTTGTACCTCTGTTCCACCTGCTTGCGTCGGACCTTGAGCGTCGGGGTGAGCATTTCGTTGTCAACTGTGAAATCCTCCGTCAGGATTTCCCATTTCTTGACGGTCTCGTAGCGGGCGAGTTGCTCGTTGCAAGCCTCTACATGTTTGCGAATACGCTCCAACAGCGCCGGATGCTTGGCGAGCGCCCTGCGATCATCGGGCTTGAGGCCGTTCTGTTGGGCGAATTTTCCGGCTTCCTCCGGTTCGAGAGTGAAAAGGGCCGAAAGGAATTTCCGCTTGTCGCCGTGAACGAGGACCTGACTGATGAGCGGGTCCTGCTTTAGAAGCCCTTCGATGTTGGCCGGGGCGATGTTTTTCCCGCCCGCCGTAATGATGAGGTTCTTCTTCCGGTCCGTGATCCGAAGGAATCCTTCCTCATCCATCTCCCCGATATCGCCCGTGTGGAGCCATCCCTGGGCGTCAATCGTTTCCCGCGTCGCTTCCTCGTTCTTGAAATAGCCGAGGAAGACGTTAGCTCCGCGGGCCAGGATTTCGCCGTCGTCGGCGATTTTAACCTCTACGTGGGGGATGGCTTTCCCCACCGTACCCAGCTTCTGCGCCCCCGGCCGGTTCGCCGTAATAAGGGCCGTCGATTCGGTCATTCCATAGACTTCGTAGGTCGTCATCCCGGCAGCATCGAAAAACTCGAGGATTTCGTAGGCGATGGGAGCGGCCCCGGAAATAAAGAAACGAACCTGCCCTCCGAAAATCCCCCTTAACTTCTTGAGAACCAGCCGGTCAGCCACGGCGCGCTTGAGCGAAAGCCACATCCCCGGCGCCCGCCCCTCCCGTTGAAGGCGGGAATATTCGAGGGCGGTACCAATCGCCCACTCCGCCATGCGGCGCTTGCCAGGAGGAGCCTGCTCAAGGCCGCTTTGGACCTTGGAATAAACCTTCTCAAAAATTCGCGGTACGGAGCCGAAGACCGTGGGCCGGGCGACGGCCAGATCGTCCACGACGGTCTGGAGGCTCCGGGCGTAGTACGCGCTCATCCCGGTTTGAAGCCTTCCGAACTGCCCCACCACGTGCTCGGCCACGTGGGCCATGGGAAGAAAAGCGATCGTCTGGTCTTCCGGAACGATCGGAAGGATTTCGTTCATGGCATCCAGCATGAAGCAGATGTTCCCGTGGCTCATCATGGCCCCCTTGGGCGGCCCCGTCGTGCCGGACGTATAGATGATGATGGCCAGGTCCCCCGGCTTGGCTTGTCCGCAAAGGCGCGCGAAGGATTCCCGGTCTTTTTCCAGGAGCTTTTCGCCGCGCTTTAAAACATCTTCGTATTGAACGATCCGGTCGTCCTGGTGGCGGTCGACTTTCTCCCAAACGATGATCCGCTTGACCTTGGGGAGTTTGCTCTTGATCCGGAGAATTTTTTCGAGCTGCGCCTGGTCCTGAACGATGAGAGTGGTCGAATCCGAATGGTCGATGACGTATTCGGTCTGCTCGATGGTAAGAGTCGGATAGACGCCGACGGAGACGCCGCCCGCACCGAGAATTCCGTAATCACAAACAGTCCATTCGGGCCGCGTGTCGGCCAGGATCGCGCATTTCTCCCCCCGGCCGTGGCCCAGATCGTGGAGCCCCACGCCGAGGCGCGCCGCCAGGATACCCAGTTCCCCCCATCCGGCTTTTTTCCAGCCCTTGCCGTCGTGGTGGTAATAGGCCGGGAGGTCCGGCATCGCCCGCGTCCGGTTGAGAAACCGTTCGCTGACAGTCTGCCCCGAAATCTTGGCGGCCATGGAGTCCCCCTTCCAGAGTCATTGCGGCCAGTTAAGGATGTGAATGGGGAAAGACTGTCCCAGCTGGGGGCCTCCGTCCAGGGGGTGCCCCACCCGGCCCAAAGACGCGATTCGTTGCTTTCCCAACCGGAGGTTCCGTAGAGTACCCCGGCCATGGACGAGGCAAATCCACCCGAACCCGGCGACGTCTATCAAGCCTTCCGGGAACGGATCAAAAACTGGGCCCGGGAAAAAGGCCTATCGGAACGGGGGGTTGGAATCGGAATGGCCGTCCCCGATCTCCTCCATCTGCTGACGCGCTTGATCGCGGATAGCCGAGTTCCCCTGGGCAACAAGCTCCGCCTGGGCTTTGCCGCCGCTTACCTCCTCTCCCCCATCGAACTTCTTCCGGAAATCATCTTCGGACCGGCTGGCCTCCTGGATGACTTCGCCGTCGTCGTGTGGGCCCTTTCGGGCCTCCTTCAAAAGGAACACTCCGAAATCATCAAGGAGCACTGGGCGGGGTCGCCGGAAGTCCTGGGTTTTCTCCAGGAAGCCGCCAGATTCCTGGACGAAAAGCTCGTCTCCGGCCGGATCGCCCAGCTCCGGGGCGTGGTCTCTTCCTTGAGGAAGAGCCTTACCCCCAAACCCGAAAATCCGTCGAACTGACGCCTTCGTCAGCGATATCCCGCACCACTTGAGCGGCACGCTCCCTTGTGTTGACAAACCCCCAGGAATGAGGGAAAGAAGGGGCCGCCTTGCGTTTCGTTCATCGGAAAGCAAGGCATCTCACCTCAACCGAAGCAAAGGAAAAGCAACATGGCTACGAGCCTGGAGCTCGGCAAAGTCCCTGCTACCTTGGGCGAACTTCCTTCCAAGATGAAGGCGGTCGTGATCCGCCCAGACCGCTTAGGCCCTCCCAGTCAATCCATGAGGATCGAGGAAGTGGACCTTCCTCCGGTAGGGGCTACGGAAGTCCTCGTCCTCGTCATGGCGGCTGGCGTCAACTTCAACGGCGTGTGGGCCGCCCAGGGCAAGCCCGTCAACATCATGAAGTACACGGGCTACGACTTTCACATCGCCGGGTCGGACGCTTCCGGCATCGTCTGGAAAGTGGGCTCCGAAGTCCGCAACTGGAAAGTGGGGGACGAAGTTATTCTCCACTGCAACCAGGCCTGCGGCCAGTGCGCCGCGTGCAACGGCTTAGATCCCATGGCCTGCGAAGAGCAGAAAATCTGGGGATACGAAACCAACTGGGGAAGCTTCGCGCAGTTCACCAAAGTCCAGGCCCAGCAGCTTCTTCGCAAACCCAAGCACCTCACCTGGGAAGCGGCCGCCAGTTACGGCCTTACCTTCTTCACCGCGTACCGCATGCTCTTTACTCGCGCCAAAATCCAGCCCGGCCAGTGGGTGCTCGTCTGGGGCGCGGCCGGGGGCCTTGGGGCTTTCGCCGTCCAGCTCTGCCGCCTCGCGGGGGCGAACGCCATCGGCGTCGTCTCCTCGGCCGACAAGATGGATATGGTCAAGGAATTAGGCGCCGCGGGGGCCATCAACCGCAAGGATTTCAAGTTCCCGAACGGCATCGCCAAAACTCCCGACGAGAAATCCGCCGAATCGAAAGCCATGCGGGCCTTCGGAGCCAAATTACGGGAATTTACTGGCGGCCGAGACGTGGACGTGGTCTTCGAGCACGTGGGCCAGGAGACGTTCCCCACAAGCGTTTTCTGCGTGAAAAAATTCGGGAAAGTCGTCATCTGCGGCGCCACGAGCGGCTACGAACTCAACTTCGACGTCCGCTACCTCTGGATGCGGCAGAAAGACATCCTCGGGAGCCACTTCGCCAACGCCTACGAGTGCAGCCAGGCGAACGAACTCGTGATCCAGAAGAAAATTCTTCCCACGCTCGATCAAACCTTTAAATTCGAAGAAACCCCCCTCGCCCACCAGCTCATGATGGAAAACAAGCACAAAGGGAAAATGGCGATCCTCGTCCAGGCGCCGGGAACGGGCCAGGGCGCCAAAGGCTAACGAAACCCTCGGCGGCGCCTCTGCATCGCCGATTGATAAAGCAAACATCCCAAGGAGAAGCACATGGAAATCCGGAAAGTAGGCGTTATTGGCCTCGGCCAGATGGGACTTGGAATCGTTCAATGCGCGGCCAGCGCGGGCTTTGAAACCGTGGCCGTCAAAGCAACGCCCGGATCGACCGACCCCATCCGCGGCAAGCTCGACAAGGACCTGGGAAAACTCGTCTCTAAAGGAAAGATGGACGAAGCGGCCAAGGGGCAGCTCCTCGGACGCATCAAGTTCACGGCGGTCGAAGGCGATGTGAAGGATTGCGACCTCATCGTCGAATCCATCGTCGAAGACCTGGATACGAAGAAGGCCCTCTTCAAGCGCCTTGAAGGGATGATTTCCAAGGATGCCATCCTGACGAGCAATACCTCGACCCTCTCGATCACGGCGCTCATGGCCGGATGCGAGAAGAAGGACCGCGTGGCGGGACTCCACTTCTTCAACCCCGCCCCCGTCATGAAGCTCGTTGAAGTCATTCAGGCTTTCGAAACAGCGCCGGCCGTCGTCGATACGCTCACCGGCTTCTGCAAGAAGATCGGCAAGGACCCGGTCACCGTCCAGGATTCGACGGGCTTTATCGTGAACCGCCTGCTTACTCCTTATATGCTCTCGGGCATGCGCCTCTTCGAGCAGGGAACGGCCTCCATCCCCGACATCGACAAGGCCATGATGCTCGGATGCAATCACCCCATGGGCCCTCTCGCCCTGGCCGACTACATCGGCCTGGACGTGGTCATCGCCATGTCGAAGAACATCTACGACGCCGACCGGCAGGTCTTTACTTCGCCTCCCCACACTCTCACCCGTCTCGTGGAACTGGGCTACCTGGGCCGCAAGTCGGGCAAGGGGTTCTATGACTATTCCCAGAACCCGCCGGTAGCGAACACCTCACTACGGAAATAACCGGGATTTCCAGCTGCCGATCACGCACAGTTACGACCGCATTTGAAAGGAAGACCGACAATGGGTGCGCCCGCTATCAAGCAAGAGCCTCCGAAGCAGGAAAGTAAAATAAAGATCGACATCTCCAAGCACAAGGCCCTCATTCAGGAGATGAACCAGAAGAGGAAGAAGCTTCTCAAGGAACGCAACGACTGCCAGGCCGACCTTCCCCTCCGGTACCTCCGCCAGTCGGCCCACTTCACGACCCCGGCATCCAACTTCGAGATGATCAGCAAGGCCGTGGCCGGCATGGCGAGCGCCGAACGCATCCTGACGAGCCTGGGCATCTCCTTTGAAGACATCGCCAATACCATCGGCCAGCCCGTGGACCGGGTAAAGGCCCCTCTCTCGGGTTACCTGGGCTCGCCCCTCGTCATGGTGGACGGCGAAGACGCCCAGGCGCTCGATCCCAAAGTCCTCGAACTCGGCCGCGAGAACGCCATCCGGGCGTTTACGGAACTCGACTGGCAGCAGACTTTGGCGTTCTACCGCCCTTCGGGAATCCTCCTCGAATACAGCGCCTTCGATCTCGTCACCGTTTTTACGGAAACGGCCAAGCGGGTGAAGAAAGGCGACTTCCCGATCCACGGCATCATCTGGCCCAAGGTTGAGCATCCTTCCGAAATCGAATGGGTCTGCGAGCTTCTAGCGAAAATCGAAAAACGCATCGGCCTCAAGGAAAACACGATCCGGCTCGAATTCCTGATCGAATCGGGCTGGGGCGTCGCCAACATGCCGGGCCTCGTCCGTTCTTCGGCGGAGCGTCTCGCTGGGCTCATCTGGGGAATCGCCGACTACTCGGCCGACACGAACCTCCCCGAGATCGACAACAACAATCCGGTGTGCGACTGGGTCCGCATGGAGATCGTGAACATCTGCGGCGGGGTGAACGTGCCGGCCATCGACAACATGACCCTCAATTACCCGGTGAAGGGCAAGAACCTCTCGGATGCCGACAACAAGAAGAAAATCCTGGGCGCCCTCAAGGAAGTCTACGAAGACACCCTCCACGGCATCCACATCGGCATGAGCGGCAAGTGGGTGGGCCACCCCCTCCAGCTCTTCATGGTGATGATCGCTTACGGGAACGCGCTCCGGATCGACATCGTGGAAAAGGAACTCAAGGAACTGGAGGAATACGAAGCCGCCCGCAAGTCGGGCCTCGGTGCCGCCATGATCGCCGGCAAGATGGCCGACCGGGCGACGGACCGGCACGTGCGCAACCGCCTGCGAAAGGCGATCGCCTTGGGCCAGTGCGACGCTAAGCGCGGTCTTGATTTGAGCCTCATCACCCAGAAGGAATTCGACCAGCTCAAGAAGTAGTCTGCTTCTCGAACGAGGATTTCTGGAGGGGCGCAGGGTGCTGCGCCCCTCTGCCTACGGGATCACCCAAGGAGTCTGCCATGGCCTCTTTCGACACCGCCGCCGCCCAGGGTCTTCTCTCCGAACTGGAAAAACTCTTCGGAAAGGCCAAGAACGCCGTCAAGGCGAAAGTCTCCAAGGGTGGCAAGCCCGACGCCGGGCTCATCGATCAGAACCAGATTCCGGCCCACGGCCTCGCGGGCCTGGCGACCGAACTCGAAGCCGCCCGGCAAATCACCGAATGGGCGGGGCGCGTGGGGGGCGATCTCGAAGCCCTCATGGCCCGGGCCGTGCTCTCCCAGGTCGCCCGGCATTTCACCGCGGAAGTCTCCCTTAGCCAGATGGAGCGGATTCCCGTCTCCCAAATCGGCCTTTCGGACGAGGACGTCTCCGCGTTCAAGAAAAACCCCGCCGTCGCCGCGTTCCTCGCGAAGGGGGACCGGCCGGAGGATTTCGCTGAAATTGCCAAGCTGATCCGGGAAAAAGACGGCAAGACTGGCAATTTCGGGCTCGATAACGAAGACCTGGAAATGATCCGGGACCAGTTCAAAAAGATGGCTGATGAGAAGGTCGCCCCCATCGCACCGGATATCCACGACAACGACAAGCTCGTCCCCATCGAGCTCATCCGGGAGCTCGCCGAACTGGGCGTCTTCGGCCTCACCATCCCGGAGGAGTACGGCGGCTCCAATTTGGGCAAACACGCCATGTGCGTGGTGACGGAAGAACTCTCCCGCGGCTACATCGGCGTGGGGTCGCTCGCCACCCGCACGGAGATCGCGGGCGAACTCATCCGCCTGGGCGGAACGGACGAGCAGCGAAAGCACTTCCTCCCCAAACTCTCGGCCGGCGATTACATCCCGACGGCCGTCTTCACGGAACCCGACAACGGTTCGGACCTCGCCCACCTCAAGACCCGCGCCACGCGCGAGGGCGATTACTACAAGATCAACGGCCAGAAGACCTGGATCACCCACGCCGCCCGGGCGAACCTGATGACCGTCCTCGCCCGCACGAATCCCAAGGACGATGGCTACGGCGGCCTCTCCATGTTCCTCGTCACGAAGGACATGGGGACGGAAGCTCGCCCCTTCACGCTCGAAGGGCTTCAGGGCGATGAAATCCCGGTGCTCGGCTACCGCGGCATGAAGGAATACGCCCTCGGCTTCGAAGACGTCCGCGTCCCCGCTTCCGCTCTCCTGGGTGGTGTCGAAGGAAAAGGCTTCAAGCAACTCATGACCACCTTCGAGTCCGCCCGCATCCAGACGGCGGCCCGCGCGGTGGGCGTGGGGCAGGCAGCCTTCGATCTCGCCTACAAATACGCTACCGAGCGCATCCAGTTTGGAAAACCCCTCATCGAATTCCCCCGCGTCTGGTACAAGATCGCCCAGATGGCCACCTGGCTCATGGCCAGCCGCCAGATCACTTACTTCTCCGCCCGGCAGAAGGACCTGGAAAAGCGCTGCGATCTGGAAGCCGGCATGGCCAAGCTGCTCGCGGCCAAAGTCGCCTGGGAGTGCGCCGATGTGGGCCTCCAAATCCACGGCGGAAACGGTTTTGCCACCGAATACCCCATCAGCCGCGTCCTCGTGGATTCCCGCGTTCTTTCGATTTTCGAAGGGGCGGCCGAAATCCAGGCCCAGGTCATCGCCCGCAGGCTGCTGGAAGAGTAAGGGAATTTCGCCAATGGCTACCAAAACCAACCCCGGCAATTTCTTCGAGGATTTCCAGAAGGGCGCGAAACTCGTCCACGCCGTCCCCCGCACCGTTACGGAAGGGGATGCGGCCCTCTACATCGCCCTGACCGGAGAGCGCTATCCGCTCCATTGTTCCGCCGAATACGCGCGCTCGCTCGGCTACAAGCGCGAGACCATCAGCGACGTGCTGGTGTTTCACATCGTTTTCGGAAAAACCGTGGGCGACGTATCCCTCAATGCCGTCGCCAACCTGGGTTACGCGGGCGTCAAATTCCTGGCTCCCGTCTACGCGGGCGATACGCTCCGATCGGTTTCCGAAGTTTTGGGCAAGAAGGAAAATAAGGACGGAAAGACGGGCATCGTCTGGGTCCGGACGACGGGCACGAACCAGCGCGGTGAAACGGTCCTCGAATACTGCCGGTGGGTCATGGTCCACAAACGCGATGGGAACACGCCTACCGGCGCATCCGATTCTCCCGAGTTGCCCAAGGAAGTCTCCCCTTCCGAACTCAAAGTCCACCCCGAATTAAACCTAGCCAAGTACGAATCCTGGCCGTCGGGCGGCCGGGCGTTTTTTGACGATTACGAAACGGGCGAGAAAATCTTTCACGTGGACGGAATGACGATCGAGGAAGCCGAGCACGCCCTGGCGACCCGGCTCTACCAGAACACGGCCAAGGTCCACTTCGACGGCCACGCCGCCAAGGGGACGCGCTTTGGAAAGCGCCTCATCTATGGAGGTCACGTGATCAGCCTGGCAAGAGCCCTTTCCTTCAACGGCCTTGAAAACGTTCTCGGCATTCTCGCCTGGAACGGAGGAAGCCACGCCAACCCCACCTTCGCCGGAGATACGCTTTACGCCTGGAGCGAAGTCCTGGGAAAGGCGGACGTCCCCGGCCGCAAGGACGTGGGAGCCCTGCGCACCCGCCTCGTCGCCGTCAAGAACGCGGATCCCGCCAAGGACAACATTCCGCTCAAGGTCGAAAAAGACGGGAAGAGCGCTTACCACGAGAGCGTGGTGCTCGATCTCGATTACTGGCTCCTCGTGCCGCGAAAGAGGTAGCCCGCTTGATTTAGCGGTGCCGGCTCACCACAGTCGCCGCCCATCAAAGGGGGAAACCATGGCTTCCATCACTCTCAAAGGGAACAAGATCAGCACGTCGGGAGAGTTGCCGAAGGTTGGCTCCAAAGCGCCCGGCTTCAAGCTCGTAAAAACCGACCTCTCCCGCGTGGGGCTCGACGCCTACAAGGGGAAGAAAAAGGTCCTCAACATCTTCCCGAGCATCGACACGCCCGTCTGCGCGACGAGCGTTCGGGAGTTCAACAAACGGGCGGCCGGGAAGAACGGGGCGGCCGTGCTGTGCATCTCGGCCGACCTTCCCTTCGCCCACAAGCGCTTTTGCGGCGCCGAGGGGATCACGGGTGTGGAGAGTCTCTCGACTCTCGGTTCTTCTTTTGCCAAGGACTATGGGCTTGAGATTCTGGAAGGCGGCCTCGCGGGCCTCTGCTCCCGGGCGGTCGTGGTCCTCGACGAAAACGACAAAGTCCTCTACACGGAGCAGGTTCCGGAAATCGCCCAGGAACCCA
>JBFLVN010000040.1:0-18143 GCA_040758475.1 Bdellovibrionota bacterium | reverse complement strand
CCTCGGTACGTGGTTCCATCTCCCCGCGCACTTCCGGGTTGGAGCGCTCTTCAACGTAGAGGAATGGTTCATCGATACAGCCTCATACCGGCCGGGCGGACCTTTTGACCCCTTTCAGACGCAGGGTTTCGGCGGGGGACGAGACCTCTCGCTGGGGGGCGGAATCGCTTGGGACACGCGGGACAACGAGTTTTTCCCGAACAACGGCGTGCTCATCGAGGGGCGGATCGCCCGGACGGACGAGGACTTGGGGGCGGATTTCAACTTCAACCGCCTGACGGCCGATTTTAGGGCTTTTTGGACACCGTGGCGCGTAGGCCACATCATCGCCATCCGCGCTTATTACGACGCGACGTGGGCTGGCCCCCCGCCTTTTTTCACGGAACCCAAGCTGGGTGGTTCGATCTTTGACCGAGGCTACCGGGAAGGCCGGTTCCGGGACCGCAACGCCCTGATTTTTACGGCTGAATACCGATTCCAGATCTACGGGCGGCTTTCGGGCGCGGTTTTTGGCGAAATGGGGCAGGTGGCCCACGCCCCCCTTGATTTCCGGTTCCAGGAGATCAAGGCCACGGGCGGCGGCGCCATCGGTTACCTGATCCCTCCGGGCAAGGTCCTCTTCGTCCGCCTGGAAGTGGCGGGTTCGGAGGACGGAGCCACGGTGTTCCTCCGGTTTGGACATCCTTTCTAGAGGTTTCTTCGCTTCCCGGAGAGTTGTACATTTCTTTTGGAGATTGATTGGTGCGCCGCAATTGGACAGAGCCCAAACCGGAGGGGCTTTCCCGCAAGCCCCCGTGGATTCGCGTCCGGATCGGCGCGGGCGAGAGTTACGAACGCTTAAAGAGCCTCGTTGCCAAAAGAAAGTTGAACACGGTCTGCCAGTCGGCAACTTGCCCCAACATCGGGGAGTGCTGGGCGGCGGGAACGCTCACGATCATGATTCTGGGGAGTCTCTGTACCCGCCGTTGCGCCTTTTGCGACGTTCCGACGGGAAATCCATCCGGAATCGTGGACGAAGAAGAACCCGTGCGGGTTGCCGAGGCCCTTGCCGACCTGGGTCTTCGGCACGCGGTCGTGACGAGCGTGGACCGGGATGATCTCCCCGATGGCGGCGCCCACATTTGGGCTCGGACGATTCTCGAAATTCGGAAGTACAGTCCGGGGCTCACCTTGGAAACGCTCACGGGAGATTTCGGCGGCAAACACGCGGCGCAGGATGAGGTTTTCAAGGCGCGGCCGGATATTTTTTCCCACAACATGGAGACGGTGAATCGCCTCACCCGGCAAGTGCGCTCCGCCGCTCGCTACGAACGGTCCCTCGAAATCCTCTCCCGCGCGGCGGCCTTTGGGCTTCCGGCCAAATCGGGCCTCATGCTGGGGCTTGGAGAGACGAAGGAAGAAGTCCTGGCCGCGATGGGCGATCTGCGCGGCGCGGGCGTTTCGATCCTGACTCTCGGCCAGTACCTCCGGCCTTCTCCCGAGCACCACCCCGTCGAGCGGTGGGTGGAACCTTCGGAATTTGAAGAGCTTCGACAAAAAGGCCTGGGCATGGGGTTCCGGGTCGTGGATGCTGCGCCCCTGGTCCGAAGCTCCTACCACGCCGAGCGGCACGTTTTGGGGCGCTGAGCAGGCCGCGAATTCCCCTGTCCTCGCCGTGGGGCAGGCGCTATATATCCACCGTTCTTTCAATCCATTCCGGGGAGCAGGCGTTTTGGACGGGGGCCAACGCGGCAAATCCTTGTTGCACCGGCTCGGGGAGCGGCTCGACAAGCTGCTTTCCATGAGTCCGATCGACCGGGCGCTGGTGGGGCCCGCTTTTTTCGGGCCCATGGGCTTTTTTTACGCTCTGCTCGCGCAATTCCTTCTCCACAACCCGGCGGGAGCCGCCCATCTCGATTTGACGGTGCTCTGGTACCTGCGGAACGGCCTCGTCCTCACCGGCTTGGGATGGATGGCCTACGGCGCGTGGGGGCTTTGGCTCCGGAAGTATTCTCCTGGGAATCGGATTTTCGCCTGGGTCGGAATGCAGTACTACATGGTGACGATGGCCCTCGTCGCTTACTGCGTCGGGTCCGTTACGAGTCCGCTCGCCGTCATTTTCTTTCTCGCGTCGATTCCGGTGCTCCTCGTCTTCGACTTGAAGCCGGTTCTCTGGTCCGTGGCGACGTACGCCGTCCTGATTACGGGGCTTACGATCTTGAGTTGGCTCCAGGTCATTCCTTACGCGCCGCTTCTGGCGCGGTACCCCTGGGAGAACGGCCGCCTGGCCACCATGTGGATGATCAACCACGGCGGGACGGCGTTGTTTACTTCCTTGGCCTTGATCGGCTTTTGCGCCTGGCTCGTTTCCCGGTGGCGGGACCAGGACTTCCGGCTCGCCCGGATGCTCGCCGAAGCGGAAGCGGCCCAGCGCAAACTCGTCCGCACGGAGAGCCTCGCGGTCTTGGGAGAGTCCATCGCCTCCATCATGCACGACCTCCGCAATCCCATCGCCGGGGTTTCCAGCGTGATCGAAGAAGTGATCAAGGATTTGAAGGGGTTTGGCGACGAGCGCCTCCTGGAGACCGTCCACGATCTCGAATTCAGCTTGAAGCAGCAACGGCGCGCGGAGGGATTCGTCCGCTCGCTCCTCAGCCTCTCCCGGCGGACGGAGGGTTACTCCGAACCCCTCGATCCCAACGCCGTCGTTTCCGACGCCCTTGAAGTTCTGCGTGTACAGTTCAAGCGGGAAGGAGTCGCCCTCTCCGTCCAGCTCGAACAGGACCTTCCGGTCGTGCGGGGGAACTTCGCCCAGCTCGGTCAGGTCCTGCTCAACCTCGGCCGGAACGCCGTCGAGGCCATGGGCGAAAAGGGGGGGAGCGTCGAATTCGAGACGCGCCAGCGGGACGGTTTTGTCGAGATCGCCTGCCGGGATTCGGGACCGGGCATTTCCGAGGAAGTGCTGCCGAAGATTTTTGAATCTTTTTTCACGACTAAAGGGGCCGGCGAAGGAACGGGTTTAGGGCTCTACCTCGCCCGTCAAATCCTGGCCCGCCATGGCGGGACCGTCGAAGCCAGAAACCGGGCTGGCCGTAGCGGGGCGGAGTTCCTCGTGCGGCTCCCGGTGGCGCGGGAGGAGGGGGCCGGCTGAGCGCGCACGGAATTTCCCGGCGCGAAGCTCTTTTCCCGCTGGTGCTTGGAAGGAAGGGAAAACACTAGTGACCGGCCGCGCGGTAAGTTAGTCTTGGACTATTCGCCGCAATGGCGATTTGGGCTGGGGCAATCAACGTGTCGCAGGACGATTCCCGAAAAGATGCCGATCCGTTAGAGACTCAGGATTGGGTGAGTTCCCTCGAATCAGTGATCGAGCACGAGGGAATTGAACGGGCTCACTATCTTCTCGAAGCCTTGATCGATCGGGCGCGGCGCGCCGGGGCCAACCTCCCCTACAAGGCGACGACCGCATATCTTAATACGATTCCCGTCACGGAAGAAGAACGCTCGCCCGGCGATCCAGAGCTCGAGTACCGCATCCGCTCCTACATCCGGTGGAACGCCATGGCCATGGTGGTCCAGGCGAACAAGGAGAGCTCCGAACTGGGCGGGCATCTCGCGAGCTTCGCCTCCGCCGCCACGCTTTACGACGTGGGTTTCAACCACTTCTTCCGCGGCCCCGAATACGACGGGGGCAGCGACCTGATTTTCATTCAAGGGCATTCTTCCCCGGGCGTGTACGCCCGCGCTTACTTGGAGGGGCGGCTCACGGAAGACGACCTCCGCCGTTTCCGCCGCGAAGTGGGCGACGGCCGGCCGGGCCGGGGGCTTTCTTCCTACCCCCACCCCTGGCTCATGCCGGATTTCTGGCAGTTCCCCACGGTGTCCATGGGCCTTGGCGCCATCATGGCCGTGCAGCAGGCCCGGTTCATGAAATACCTCGATCACCGGGGCATTAAGGAAGCCAAGGACCGGAAGGTCTGGTGTTTCCTTGGCGATGGCGAGATGGACGAGCCCGAATCCCTCATGGGTATTTCGCTCGCGGCACGGGAAGGGCTCGACAACCTCATCTTCGTCATCAACTGCAACTTGCAGCGCCTCGATGGCCCCGTGCGCGGGAACGGGAAAATTATCCAGGAACTCGAAGGGGTTTTCCGCGGCGCGGGTTGGAATGTTCTTAAGGTCCTCTGGGGAGACCGGTGGGACCCGCTCTTTGCCAAGGACAAGAAGGGCCTTCTCCTCCAGCGGATGGAAGAGGCGGTTGACGGCGATTATCAGAACTACAAAGCCAAGGGCGGCACCTACACCCGGGAGCATTTTTTCGGGAAAAGACCGGAACTTCTTCAACTCGTCGCAAACCTGACGGACAACGACATCTGGCTTCTGAATCGCGGCGGCCACGATCCCCAGAAAATCTACGCGGCCTACGCCCGCGCTGTGAAACACAAAGGCCAGCCCACCTGCATCCTGGCGAAGACCGTGAAAGGTTACGGACTTGGTGAAGCGGGCGAAGGGAAGAACATCACTCACCAAGTTAAAAAGATGGCGGAAGAGCACCTCCAGGTTTTTCGGGACCGGTACCGGATTCCCGTTCCAGACGAGAAGCTCGCCGAAGCACCGCTCTGCAAGTTTCCGGAAAATTCCCGGGAAACGCAGTACCTTCACGCCCGCCGGAAAGCGCTCGGCGGGTATCTGCCGGCCCGGCGGGTTCCGGCGCCTTCGCTCGAGATCCCCGATCTATCCTATTTCGAAGCGCTCCTCCAGGGGTCGGGCGAGCACGAGCAATCGACCACGATGGCCTTCGTTCGCATCCTGACGGCGCTTTGCCGCCACAAATCGCTTGGAAAGCACGTCGTACCCATCGTGCCCGACGAGGCCCGCACTTTCGGCATGGACGGCCTTTTCCGGCAACTCGGCATTTATGCGGCTCAAGGACAACTCTACGAACCGGTGGATTCGGATCAGGTCCTTTATTACCGGGAAGACAAGAAGGGGCAGATCCTGGAAGAGGGAATTTGCGAGGCCGGCGCGCTTGCCGCTTGGATCGCCGCGGGGACGAGCTATGCGAACAACGGCGTTCCCATGGTTCCGTTCTACATCTTTTACTCCATGTTCGGTTTTCAGCGCGTGATGGATTTGATTTGGGCGGGAGCCGACAGCCGGACGAGGGGATTCCTTCTCGGCGGCACCTCGGGCCGGACGACCCTTTCGGGGGAGGGCCTCCAGCACCAGGACGGCCACAGCCAGGTCCTTGCCGAGACGGTTCCGACCTGCGTTTCCTACGATCCGACCTATGCCTACGAACTGGCCGTCATTATCCAGGACGGCCTCCGCCGGATGTACGGGAAGGGTGAAGATATTTTCTATTACATCACGGTCCTGAACGAGAATTATCCCATGCCCCCCATGCCTAAGGGAGTCGAGCAGGGGATTCTCCGGGGCATGTATCTTCTCCGCGAAGGAAAGGGGGCAGGGCCCCGGGTCCAGCTCCTCGGGAGCGGGGCCATCCTCCGGGAAGTGCTCGCGGGGGCGGAACTTCTCGAAAAGGATTTTGGCGTCGCGGCCGACGTTTGGAGCGTAACGAGCTTTAACGAACTTCGGCGGGACGGGCTCGAATGCGAGCGCTGGAACACGCTCCATCCCGGCGAGAAACCCCGCAAGAGCTACGTCGATCAATGCCTCTCCGCCCGGAAGGGGCCGGTTGTCGCCTCCACGGATTACGTAAAGCTCTATGCCGATGAAATCCGGCCTTTCGTTCCGAAGAAGTACAAGACCCTTGGGACCGACGGCTTTGGGCGAAGCGATTTGAGAAAGGGGCTCCGGTCTTTCTTCGAGGTGGACCGCCACCACGTGGCCGTGGCCGCCCTTTCGGTCCTGGCGGATGAAGAGGCGGTGCCGGCGTCCAAGGCCAAAGAAGCCATCGCCAAGTACAAGATCGATCCGGAAAGGAAGAATCCGGCGAAGGCGTAGGCGCTCCTTCCCTTGGGACTTCCCATCATGGATAAGACCATCCTCCTGCCCGATATCGGTGACTTCAAGGACGTGGAAGTCGTCGAGCTTCTCGTTAAACCCGGCGACGCGGTGAAGGCCGGGGATTCGATCCTGGTCCTCGAAAGCGAAAAAGCGACCATGGACCTTCCTTGCCCCGAAGGGGGGAGAGTGAAGCAGTTCCTGGTCAAAGTGGGCGATAAGATTTCCAAGGGAGCGCCGCTCCTGGTTTTGGAACTGGGCGTGGAGGCTGGTGCCAAACCACTTGCCGTCCCTTCGGCAGCGCCCCCTCCTGCTCCATCAAAGCCCGTGCAGCCGGTTTCGCCCGCTCCTTCTGTTCCGGCGCCAGCGGAGCCGCCTCCGCCGCTATCGGCCGCGAAGAAAGCCCATGCTTCGCCTTCCGTCCGGCGCTTTGCGAGGGAATTGGGGATCGATCTTTCGTATGTTCCCGGGCGCGGGCCCCACGGGCGGATTTTGAAGGAAGACGTCCAGGACTACGTGAAGCGCTACGTCGCCAAAGCGGGGACGGCCACCGGGGAGGCTTTCGCTTTCCCGGAAGTGCCCCTTATCGATTTTTCCCAGTTCGGGGAAATTGCCATTCAGCCGCTCAGCAAAATCCAGAAAGTCTCGGGACGAAACTTGCACCGGAGTTGGGTGACGGCGCCCCATGTGACGCAGCACGACGAGGCCGACATCACGGATCTCGAAGAATTCCGCAAGGAAATGATCGCCAAGCGGTCGAGCGATGGGGTCAAGATCACCATCCTTTCCTTTTTCATGAAGGCCGTCGTAGCGGCGCTCAAGGACCACCCCAAGTTCAACGCCTCCCTCGATTCGACGGGGGAGAATCTCGTCTTGAAGCGCTATTTCCACATCGGTGTCGCCGTCGATACGCCGAACGGCCTCGTCGTCCCGGTGATCCGGGACGTGAACCACAAGGGTCTCGTCGATCTGGCCCGGGAGCTGGCGGCTATCAGCGAAAAGGCGCGGGCGAGGCGCCTTACGCCCCACGATCTCCAGGGTGGATGTTTTTCGATTTCGAGCCTCGGCGGAATCGGCGGCAGCTTCTTTACGCCCATCATCAATGTGCCCGAAGTGGCCGTCCTGGGTGTTTCCAAGGCCGTCACCAAACCCGTATGGAAGGACGGAAAATTCGTTCCCCGCTTGCTCGTTCCCCTTTCGCTTTCCTACGACCACCGGGTGATCGACGGAGCAGATGGGGTGCGCTTTATCACCCGGATCAAGGAAGTCCTCCAGGACGTCCGGACCATGTTGCTGTGAGAGAACAATGAGCGAACTCTATCAGGTCAAAGTTCCCGACCTCGGCGATTTCAAAGATATCGAAGTCGTCGAAGTTCTCGTAAAGGTTGGGGACGAAGTAAAGAAAGACCAGTCCATCATCGTCATCGAGAGCGAGAAGGCGACGATGGACGTTCCTTCGCCCGAGTCCGGCGTCGTTGAAAAGCTCTACGTTCAGGTGGGAAGCAAAGTTCAGAAGGGTTTTCCCATCCTCTCCCTTCGTCTTTCGGAAGGGCGGGCTGCGCCGCCATCGCCCGTTGCGGCGGAGGCGCCATCTGCCCCGGTGGCGGTTTCACCGTCAGCGCCGCTTCCCAAGGCGCCTCCTCCCGCAGGCATTTCCGTGTCCCGCCGAGTCCGGCTCGCTGTCCTGGGTGGCGGCCCCGGGGGCTACGAAGCAGCCATCCGGACGGGCCAATTGGGGATTGAGACCCTCCTCGTGGAGCGAAGCGGTCCCGGCACGGGGATTGGCGGTGTGTGTCTTCATTCGGGGTGCATTCCTTCAAAAGCCCTGATCGACACGGCCCACCACCTTCACCACGTCCGGGAGCTCGAAGAGCGCGGCGTGAGCGTTCTGGGAGAAATTCGGGTCGATCTCAAAAAACTCCAGCAGTGGAAGCGCGGGATCATCGACAAGCTCCGCTCTTACATCGAGCAAGCCGTTCAGGGGGCAGGGGCCAAGATCCAGAAGGGAGAGGGGCGTCTTCTCTCTCCCAATCATTTGGAAATCACGGATGGCGGCAAAAAAGAAGTCGTTGAGTTTGAAAACCTGATTGTCGCTACGGGTAGCCGAGCGATCGAACTTCCGGGGCTCTCATTCGACGGGAAGACGGTGCTGGATGCCCGCGCGGCGCTCGATCTGGAAGAAGTCCCCCGGTGGCTCGTCGTTGTGGGCGGCGGGTACATCGGGCTGGAATTGGGAATTGCTTTCAAAAAGCTTGGTGCCAAGGTCACGGTCGTGGAACTCCAGAATCAACTCCTTCCAGGCGGCGATGAAGCCCTCGCCCGTCCTCTCGCGCGGCGCCTTCAGCAACTGGGCGTCGAAGTGCATTTGGGTGCCAAGGTCGAGAAATTCGTGAGCGGCATGGCCCACGTCTCCAAGGCAGGTTCTACTTTTGAAATCCCCGCAAGCCACTTGCTCGTGGCTGTTGGGCGGCGGCCCAACACAGAAAAGATCGGCCTGGATGCTGCGGGCGTTCAGGTAGACCCCAAAGGATTCATCCCGGCAAGCGAAAAGAAGCAGACGAACGTTTCGCATATCTATGCGATTGGCGACGTGACCCACGGACCGGCCCTCGCTCACAAGGCTTCGGCCGAGGGCGTCGTGGCAGCGGAAGTCATCGGAGGCCTCCCGGCGGCTTTCGACAACAAGGCGATCCCGGCCGTTGTTTTTACGGACCCCGAGCTCTCCTACGTCGGCATGAACGATGCCGAGGCGAAGAACGCAGGCTTTTCTCCCAAGAGCATCACCGTTCCCAATCGGGGGCTGGGGCGGGCCATGGCGGCAGGGGAGAGCGAGGGGTTCGCGCGCCTCACGTACGATGAAAACTCGGGTGCCCTTTTGGGGGCGGCTTTGGCGGGTGGTCCCGCCACGGACATGATCGGGGGCCTCGGGGCCCTCGTCGAAATGGGCGCCAATATCGAAGATTTGTCTCTTACGATTTTTCCCCACCCCACTTTTAGCGAACAGGCTATGATCGCTGCTCAGCGGGTGGCCCACAAGAAAAAGTAGTCCTTCCCTGGTCTTGCCGTTTTGGGGGCCGTGCTATTCTCGGCCCGCCGAAAGGGGAGGGCTCCATCCGTGCCAGCAACCGCTCTAGCCGTTAAGGCGCCTGCGCGCGTTTCCATCGTTCCGTACCTTATTGTTCCCGAAAAAGGGGAGCCCTGGCTCCTTGGGAACCGCTGCCCCAAGTGCAAGGCCATGTACCTGGGCAAGCGCATGGCGTGCTCCAAATGTTCCTTCGCCGGGACGTTCGAGGAAATCCGTCTTTCAAACAAGGGGAAGGTCTACGTTTTCAGCGTGGTCCATCAATCGATCCCGGGACTCCGGACTCCCTACGTGACGGCCATTGCTGATCTTCCGGAAGGGGTTTCGGTCCGCGGGAGCCTTCGGGAGATCGATCCCAACCCCGCGAAAATTTCCTTCGACATGCCGGTCGAAATCTTTTTCGAGAGCGCCGGGAAGGACGACAACGGAAGCGATGTGATTTCCTACTACTTCCGCCCGGCCGACCCCAAGGTGCGCTCCAAGCGGCTCCCTGTGATGTACACGCCCCAGGAGATCGCGGCCTTCAAGGCCGCCAAGGCGGCGAAGGGTGGAAAGCCGGCCGCTGTTGCGGCCAAAGCGAAGAAGCCCGCCAAATCCAAGCCAGCCAAGAAGAAAAAGAAGTAAGGGGAAAGGGAGGATTACGACAATGCGCGAAACCTACGTACTCGGCGTTTCGATGACGAAGTTCGGGCGTTATCCGGACAAGAATGTCGAACAGATCGGCTCTGAAGCGGCACTCGCCGCTCTTTCGGACGCGGGTGTGGAAGTAAAAGACATCGAGGCCCTCTACTGCGGCTGCCTGTACGAATCGAACCGCATGGTGGGCCAGCGAATCCTCCAGCAGATCGGGCAGACGGGCATTCCCGTCTCCAATGTGGCCAACGCCTGCGCTACGGGGGCCACGGCTTTCCGCGAGGCCTACATGGCGGTGGCGGGAGGGTTTTGCGACATTGCGCTTGCCGTGGGTGTCGAGCAGATGGGGAAGGCGGGGCTCCTTGGCGCGGGCCGTGCCGCCGGTTCGGGCGGGCCGCCGCCGGAGGGGAATATTGGCTCCGGCCTTATGCCGGCCGTCTTCGGCCAGGCGGGCGTCGAGCACATGCGCAAGTACGGGACGAAGCCCGAACACTTCGCCAAAGTTTCCGTCAAGAACCACAAGCACTCGGTCAAGAATCCTTTGGCTCAGTATCGGAACGAGGTTTCGCTCGATGAAGTGATGAAGGCCCGGATGATCGCCTATCCCAACACGCTCTATATGTGTTGCCCGTCGGGCGACGGCGCGGCGGCGGCGGTGATCGTCTCAAAGGACGTGGCTGCTCGGAAGAATCTCAAACGGGCCGTCCGGATCAAGGCGAGCGTTCTGACTTCTGACCCCTTTACGGACCGGGATTTGACCATGCCCGACGTGAACACGCTCACTCGCATGGCCGCCAAGAAAGCCTACGAGCAGGCGGGAGTGGGGCCGCAGGACATCGACCTCGTGGAACTCCACGACTGCTTCGCGACGGCGGAGCTTCTCCACTACGAGAACCTGAACCTCTGCGCCGAAGGGGAAGCCGGCCGCCACGTGGATGCAGGAACGTTCCAACACGGCGGAAAAACCCCGGTGAACGTATCGGGCGGCCTCCTCTCCAAGGGTCATCCCCTCGGCGCCACTGGGATTGCCAATATCTTTGAAGTGACGACCCACCTGCGCGGCGAAGCGGGCGACCGGCAGGTCGAAGGCGCCAAGGTGGGCCTTACCCACGTTATCGGCCTGGGGAGTGCTTGCGCGATTCATATTTTCGAAGCGTGAGGAATAATTAGACCGCCAAGGCGCCAAGGGCGATGCCTTTCTTCAAGCGATCGGATGGAGACCTGGTTCGTGAGGCGCCGCTCCTCCGGCGGGTGATGCCCCACGTAATGCCGGGGCGCAACGAATCGGCCATCTGGCTTCAGGACAAGATCGAAATCGCGGGAACGCTCGAATACCTCTCCAAACGGCAAGCGGCGGGCGGGAAGGCGACTTTGTTCCATGCTGTTTTGGCCGCTTTCGTCCGGACCCTTGCCGAGCGGCCCGAGCTCAATCGTTTCGTCGTGGGAAGACGGCTCTATCAGCGCCGGGAAATTTCCCTTTCTTTCGCCGTCAAGAAGAAGTTCTCGGACGCAGCGCCCATCACGACCGTAAAGCGTATTTTCAATGCGAGGGACTCCCTTTCGGACGTGATCCGCCGGGTGGACGAATCCATCGGCGAGGGGAGGGGGGAAGGGCCTACGGCTTCGGAGCGGGAAATGTCGGCCGCAGCTTTCTTCCCCCGTTCCGTTCTTCGCGGCGTTTTATGGATGCAACGGGTTTTCGATTACTGGAATCTCCTTCCGGCGGCTCTCATCCGGAACGATCCCCTTTATGCCAGCGCCGTCGTGGCGAACCTGGGAAGCCTGGGGCTTCCAGTGCCGTTCCATCATCTTTTTGAATATGGGACAGCCTCGCTGTTCCTCGCCATTGGGAAGATCGAAAAGGCCCCGGTCGTCGATGGGAACGGTGCGCTCGTGGTCCGGGAAGTCTTGCCGGTTACTTTCACTTTCGATGACCGGATTTGTGATGGGTACTACTGCGCCCGGAGTCTTGAGCGTTTCCGGGAACTCTTGATGAGCCCTGCTCAACTGGATTCCCGGGATTGACGCGTTGCGCTATCCGGCATTCTTTGCTGACTATTGGATCAGTCCCTGTATACTAATAGTGTACGAAATATCGTTCTAAAATTGACCCGTTTCATTCTTTTTGTGGTACTCTTGCAGCTGTAGCAGCGGCGGACCGGCGAAGGAAGCTGGAGCGAAGTCCCAGTTCTTTCGCTTGGGGGTGAACGGATTTGCGGGACGGGCGTGCCTGCGGCGGATTTGGGGTTGGGCGGTACGCCCGTTCTCGCGGAAGAGAACGGGGTGGACGCCCATGGCACTTTCGCTTTTTAGCCTGGATGCTTTTTATCGCGCTGGCCCCGGAAAGAGTTTGGGCCCAAGGGACCGCTCTCTTTCAACTCGAACACTTCGAGCCCCTGCCCACCCAGGAAATCAATCTCCTCAATACCGCCCGTTCCGACGTCCTTCCTCATTTGTATCCATCCGCCGGCCTTGTCCTTCACTTCGCCGACAACCCCCTCGTCCAGCTCGATCCGGGAGGGGGACCGGACCAGAAGCTCATCAACTACGCCCTGCGGGCGGACCTGTGGGCGTCGGTGGGGCTCTTTGAGCGGGGAGAATTGGGGATCGTCGTGCCTGCCACCCCTTATCAGAATGGCGCGGACCTCACCCAACTGGGGCTCCCAGGGCAGGACGCCGGCGGTTTTTCCCTTTCCGATCTGCGCGTCGTGGGGAAGCTGCGGTTTTTCAAACCCGAGAACCTTTACGGATTTGGGCTCGGCTTCCAGACCACGCTCTACGTGCCCATCCAAAAGGACCAGACCTTCACGTCGAGCGAGCGGCTTCGCGTCGAGCCGCGCCTCATCGTGGATTGGGGATACAAAGATTGGGTCGCCCTCGCCCTGAACGCGGCTTACCAGAAACGCCCCCGGGCCGCTGCTGTTAATTTCGTGAGCGACGACGTGGTCCGGTGGGCCTTGGCGCTCGAAACGGCGACGGGCGTGGAGAACCTGCGGGCGTTTGGCCTTTTCTTCGGTGACATCCAGACCGCTACGAATATCGATTTTACCAATCCCCTGGCGAACCGGGACGACGGCAAGGGCTCTCCAGCCGAGGCACTGCTGGGAGCCCGATATAATTTCCGGGACCGTTGGACGTTTGAATTGGGCGCAGGCACCGGCCTTAGCCGCGGCGTGGGGGCTCCGGATTGGAGGGTCGTCTCGGGAGTGGGGTATTCCTTCGATCAGCTCGTTTTGGGCCCCACCGATGAAGATGGCGATGGACTTCTATACGGATTTTTCGAGCGTGCCGATCGTTGCCCCGAAGTTCCGGAAGATGCCGATGGTTTCGAGGACGGGGATGGTTGTCCGGAAGAAGACAACGACAAGGACGGCATTCTCGATCGGGCGGATTACTGCCCCCTGGCGAAAGAAGACGAGGACGACTTCAACGACACGGACGGCTGTCCCGATCCCGACAACGACCGGGATGGGATTCTGGACGCTCAGGATGAATGCCCGTTCGACCCGGAGAACGTGGACGGCCTGGAAGATTGGGACGGATGCCCCGAAGAAGAACCGGAATATCAAATCCTGGGCGTTGACACCGTTTCCCAGAAGAAAATCCGTTTCGCTCCCGGCAGCGCCGTTTTGGACCCGGAGAGTTTCGAGGTCCTGGACGAGATCGCCGAAATCCTCTTGGATGATCCCACGATCCTCAAGATCGAGATCGGCGGCCATACGGATTCCCAGGGGGACGCGGCCTACAACCTGCGCCTCTCCCACGCCCGTGCTCAGGCCGTCCGGATGTACTTGATCGGCCGGGGCCTCTCCCGCGACCGCATCACGGCCAAGGGGTATGGCGAAGCCAAGCCCGTGGCCGACAACAAAACCCTCCAGGGGCGGATGATGAACCGGCGCGTCGAATTCAAAGCCTTGACAGTCGAGCAAAAGCCGGTCGAGCCGGAGGCGGGAGAAGAGCCATGAGCGGGTTCTCCTACTGGGTCAAGGCGTTCCGCCGCGGAATGGTGGTTGCTTGGACGCTTCTTCTTTTCCTGGGACCAATGAACGGAAAGGCGCTGGCCGAAGGTTCGGCGCAGCTTGGCGGCAACCAAGGCCTTCTCGACGCGACCGAACTCCTCGTGGATATCCTCGATCCTGATTCGGAGAGCATTCATTGGGCCGGCACGGGCGATATAACGGTTTACGCCGTGGAGATAAGCGGCGGGCTCTCCTTGGTCGGAACCATTTCGCCGGGTGGCTCGCTTTTCCTGGCTGGCGAACAAGCGGGTGAATTCCTCCTCGTGTTGGATACCACCCAGCCCCCGGGCAGCGTTTGGGACGTCGAAGTCCAGGCGAGCGGGGTTCCCACGCCGGGGCGCCTGCATTCGACCGACTGGCGTCTCGATGGCGGCGGCATCGTCCTGGCCAACGCGCTGAATGGCAGCTTTTACGCCCTCCTGCCGGGCGGCGGGGATGGCCTGGATGCCGTTGTCCAGTTTCAGTTGGTGGGGCTGGCGGGCGGTGTCTACCGGGTGAGCGCCAACGCCTCCGGCGTGGACGGCCCCCTGGCGGGCCGGAGCGTTCCGCTCGGAGGAAACATCGTGAGCCCCCAATTCCCCATCTATCTCGCCGTTCCGGAAAAGGCCCTTCACAACTTCGTCCCCGCCACCGCCTCGGCCCTCGGTTTTACGGGTGGAATCACTGGGTGCGACCAGCTGGGGCCGGGGGAGACTTCAGGAACATTTTCCTTCCAGAGCGATATCACGGCAACCGCCTATCTCACCTGCGATGTGAACGGGGACGGGAAGTTCAATCTGGCGGGGGCGGAAGATTTTTTCACTTCCTTTAGTTTCACGGCGAGCGATTTGGCACCGGACGTGGTGTTCGTCTGGGACGGATTCAACGCCCAGGGACAGCCGGTTCCGCCCGGCACGTATGAATGCCGCGTCCAGGCGAGCGTCGGCGAGTTCCACTACGTCACCGTGGACATTGAAACGAGCTACGAGGGGATGCGGTTCTTTGCCCTCGATTCCATCGGGGGGCGCACGCCCCTGCGGATGTTCTGGAACGATTCCCTCGTCCAGGTGAACGAAGTGCTCATGCCCAACGGGGAATTCGGCCTCGAAACCTCTGGGCCCGATGGGATCGATTCTGGACCCTTCGGAACTCCGGCCGTCGCCAACGGGAATGCCCGCGCCTGGGGGAATTTCGGAGGTTCGGGTAAGGGCGACGCGGCCCTTCTGGATACGTTTTCCTTTATCAGCACCGCCGCCAGCAACACGGTGACGGTGCGTTTCGTCAACGGCCCCGACGATCCGGACGGAGACGGCATTCCGAGCGTTGTCGAAGATTGCGATATCGGAAGCAATCCCGCGGAGCCGGATTCGGATTTCGACACCCTTTTCGACGGGCTCGAAACCAGTTTTACCGATCCCGAGTCCGGAGAGGTTTTCGTGGAAAGCCCCATCAATCACGATTCGGATACTCTTATCGATGCCCTCGACCCCGATAGCGACGATGACACGATTCTGGATGGAACGGTCTTCCCGGACGGCCAGGAGAACGGGGCGGACACGGACGGCGACGGCTATCAGAATTTCCGGGACGATGAGGATGATGGGGACTTCGTATTGAGCGCGGTTGAATTTCTCCTGGGAACCGGGATTTACAGCTTTGATACGGATAACGACGGGATTTCCGACGGAGTGGAGACCAATGGGGGGCTTGCCATCGATACGGACGGGGATTCCATCCTGGACGCGTTCGACTTGTTCACGGACTTCGACTCGATCCCGGACGCAACCGAAGGGGGCGCCGACCTGGATGGTGACGGCATCGGGAATTGGCGTGACCCGGACAGTGACGGGGATGGCCTCCTGGACGATGTGGAGGGGGACGGGGATTTGGATTCGGACAATAAGAGGAATTTTTTGGACATCGACGACGATGGAGACAAGGCTCCCACCGCTTCGGAGCTCTTTCTCGGCATCGATCCTTACGATTCGGATACGGATGATGACGGCATCTCGGACGGCGTTGAAACCGATAATGGCATTTTAGTGGATACGGATGGAGATAGCGTCATCGACGCTCTCGATCTGGATAGTGACGACGATCAAGTGCTGGATCAAGGCGAAGCCAATCTGGACACGGACGGGGATAAAACCCCCGATTTCCGCGATCCCGACGACGACAACGATTTCGTCCCCACCGTTACCGAGGTCTTCCTCGGTACGAACTCCAAATCCTCGGATTCCGACGGGGATAAGATCATCGACCCCATCGAACTCAACGGCGGGTTCGCCGTGGACACGGACTCGGATGGGGTATTGGACGCGAGGGATACCGACAGCGACGGCGACGGCGTTGACGACATCATCGAGAAGCTCGTCGATACGGATGGGGACGGCCGGCCTAATTTCCGGGATACAGATGACGATGACGACGGAATCCTTACGTTAGACGAGTTCCAGGACGGAGAGGATCATGGCAACGACGTGGACCTGGATCTGATATTCAACTGGCTGGATCTCAATTCCGATGGAGATGATTTCCCCGATAGTTTCGAGGGCCGCTTCGATTTCGACGGCGATACGATCCCTGATTACCTGGACCCGGATTCCGGTGGGAGCGTGGACGACGTGGACGGCGACGGCTTGACGAACCTGCTCGAAACGGCTCTCGGTACCCAGCCTCTTAATCCGGACACGGATGGAGATGGGCTGAATGACTTCGTAGAGACCCGGAGCGGTTTTTTTGTCGATACGGACGAAGACGGCGACATCGATGCTCTCGACCTGGACAGTGACGGCGATGGGCTCTTGGATGAAGACGAAGGATTGGTGGACACGGACGGGGATACGCGTTTCGATTACCGGGATGACGACGATGATGGTGATGGTATCTCCACCCAGACCGAAGTCTTCGACGCGGTGGATCATGGCGATGACGTGGATACCGATTTCTTGCTCAATTGGCACGATACGGACGCCGACGGTGACGGGCCTCTCGACGGCGCGGAGGGGACAGGGGACATCGATGGAGACGGCATTCCCAATTACCTCGACCCGGCCGGAGGCGGCGGGCCGCTGACGGACTCGGATTTCGACGGCATTCCCGACGTGGTGGAACTGGCCCTGGGACTAAATCCCCTCGATCCCGATTCGGACGGGGATACGCTCGGCGATTTTGCCGAGACCAACGGGGGCTTCCTCGTCAACAGCGATACGGACGCCCTCCTCGACGCCATCGATCTGGATAGCGATAACGATGGAATTGGTGATGAGACGGAGGGGCTCGGGGCTTCCGACGGGGACGGCGTTCCCGATTTCCGCGACCCCGACGACGATGGGGATGGCGTTCCCACGAATATCGAATACGCCGACGGCGCGGTGCACGGGACCGACGTGGACGGGGACCTGATTCTGAATTGGCACGATACCAATTCGGACGCCGATGCCTTCCAGGACGGAGAGGAAGGCACCGGCGATTCCGATGGCGACAATGTTCCCAATTACCTGGACCCGGACTCGGGCACGGGAAATTCGAATGACTTGGACGGCGATGGCATTCCCAACGCTACGGAGGACGCCATCGGGACGGACAAGTTCCTCGTCGACACGGACGGCGATGGCATCGGCGATTTCGTGGAAACCAACGGTGGCCTCCTGATCGACACGGACCTGGATGGGACGATCGACGCCCTCGACCTGGACAGCGACAAGGACAGCGTGCCGGATGCCGTCGAGCGTGGAACGGGTGGCCCTCTTCTCAACACGGACGGCGATGCCGCTCCCGACTTCCGGGATGTGGATGATGACGGCGATGGGCTTCCGACGCTGATCGAAGTTCCGCTCGGAACGGATTATCTCCTGGAAGATACGGATGGCGATGGGATCGGTGATGAAATTGAAACCGACGGCGGCCTTCCGACCAATACCGATGGCGACTCGATGATCGACGCCCTCGATCCCGATTCGGAAGAAGATACCCGCCCTGATGCCGACGAGGGGGCGGGGGACGCGGACCTGGATGGCCTCTTGAATTTCCGCGATCCCGATTGCAACGGGAACGGCGTTCCCGACGCTACCGAATCGAACGGCGACCTAGACGCCGACGGCATCCGGGATTTTTGCGACACGGGCGGCCTTGGCGCCCAATTGGCGGGGAAGAGCTTTTCTTGCGCCCTGGCGCCCTCTGCCGGCCCTATCGCCTGGGACGCGATTTTCCTTTACGGCCTCGTCCCCGCTGGCTGGTTCTATCGCCGCCGCCGTGGACGCTAGCGCCGCTAGCCCGTGCTTTGCCCGGTTTTCCGGGTGCCGCTACATTTCTTCGGTCCATTACTCGAAGGGAGATTTCCCATGCCCGTAAGCCCCCAACTCCAGAACATCATCGCCATGCTTCGCGGCCGCAACGTGGGTGGCGAACCCACCATTGAGCAGATGCGCGCCGGGATGAACCAAATTGTTTCCATCTTCAAACCCAAACCGGGCACGGAGGTAGAG
>JBFLVN010000039.1:0-18190 GCA_040758475.1 Bdellovibrionota bacterium | reverse complement strand
GGCCCAGATGACCCAGATGGCCTTTCATTTTCGACGGAGGCGGGTGGATGAAATGGGTACGCCCTGCCTTCTTTCCAAACGCCGCGCTATACCATCGCCGCCATGAGCGACTTGCCGCGACACAGCTTTTCCCTCCCCGGCCACCTCCAGGCCCTGTGGATCTTGGGCTTCATCGTGGCGCTCCTTTCGGGCGCGTTCTTTTTGAGCTGGACGGGGATCGCGGCCCAGGGCGGCAAATGGTTTCTCTTCGCCTTCATGCTGGCGGGCCTTGGGGGATCGGCCTATTCCCTCTACTGGCTTGCGACCCTGGTCAAGACCGTGGTCCTGAACGAAAAAAGCCTGCTGCTCGACTCCGCCGCCATCGAGCGGGAAGTGGAGTTCGAAGAAATCGACAAGGTGATTCTCGTACCGCGCGGGAAAAAGTGGCGAGTCGTCATCCTCTGCAAGGCCGGGGGCGGCTACCAGGTGCCCGCCCGGACCCGCGAATGGGCCGAAATGCTCTCCGCCCGGGCGAAAGTCCCCCTCGAAGAGGCCACGGCGTAGCGTTCTGGATCGATCTAGAAATAGACTTTGAACTCGGCATAGTAGAAGTTGGGGAAAGTCCCGAACTCGCTTTGCGGGACGATCAGGCCCGGGGCGGGCTGCTCGGGCCGCTCGCCCACGTTCACGATGGCGCCGGCCAGAACCTCGATTTCGTCGGCCGCCGACCAGGTAAGCCGCGGCTGAATCTGGAGGGAGGGGTCTTCGGGCGCCACGATGAGGGCCACCTCGCCCGTCAGAATGGGAAGGATCTCGTAGGTCGCAGCCAGGGCGAGGAGGTGGCGGCTCATGTCGAGGGAGCCGCCCGTCTGGAATCGGACGAACGACGCCGCCAAATCCTCCGAATCCCCAAGGCCGTTGTAGAAGTATTCCGCCTGGAGGTGGAGCGTGTTCTCGAAGCGGCGGCCCACGCCGGCCACCACGGTCGTGCCGCTTTCCACAAGGCGTTCCGTCGGCGGCGGAACAGGCACCGGAAAGAAGGGCCCGCCGTCCGCGAAGAGATGGGCCGCTTCGAGGCGAAGTTCGATCTCTTGGATTTCCCCCGTCGCGCCGCCCCCGGCTTGGTAGCCGCCATAGACCTTCCCGCCCTGGGCGGTAAGGGACCAGCCTTTTACGTTCGTGAAAATCCTTCCCAAAACCGCGGAGCCGAACCAGGTCGTTTCGAACGCCTGCTCGCCTCCTTCAAAGGTCCCGTCCGGAAGAATCGTCCGCCCCGCGGCGGCGATCACGTTTACGCCGGAAAAATCCCCGAGCGGCACGTCGAGCCGCTCGGCATCCACGCCGGGCTTGTACTCCCGGTCGAACTGCCGGGGATCGAAGGCGAGAAATACATCGAGGGGATTCCAGAAATAGGCTTCCCCGAACGTGACCGCCTGACGCCCCAGCGTCAGGTCCGCGAAGGGAAACGAAACTTTCACGCTCGCCCGGTCGAGCCACAAGACCGCCTGTGCTTCCTGCTCGGTCAGCCACTCCCAACTGGCATCCAAAGCCCGGTAGCGAATGCCCTGCTTGGTGAGGCCAAAAGGCGCCTGGGGACTTCCCGACGCGGAAGTGGCATCCAGGCTCTGAACGCCGTGGACTTCGTACGAGAGCGCTTCCCACGGTTCGCCGAAAATCGTTCCCCGAAGAAGGCTCTGGGAGAAGGCGTCGGCTTCGTCGTCCCCGAAGAAGAGGGGAAAATCGTAGTTCTGAACGGCGGCGCCGATCGTCCGGAAATTTCCCCGGAGCCGGAAAGGCTTCTGTTCCTCCTCCGCTCTAGCGCCCGAAGCAAGCGCGAAGGGAAGAAGGAACGCCCAGAGAACGGAGCGGGCGGCGAAGGATTTGGAGGAGATCATTTGGAATTGTGGTTCATCACATCGGCGGGCTTCCCGTCGGCCACGATCTGCCCGTCCTTGAGAATGAGAAGCCGCTCGGCGCGGACCATGACGTTCCGGTCGTGGGTCGAAAAAAGGAATGTGATCTTCTTGTCGTGATGGAGATGGTGCATGAGGTCCAGAAGCTGGGCGCCGGTTTTCGAATCCACGTTGGCCGTGGGCTCGTCGGCCAGGACGAGGGCGGGTTCGGCCACGATGGCCCGGGCGATGGCGACGCGCTGCTGCTGGCCGCCCGAAAGTTCCCGGGGGAAGCGATTTTCAAGGCCCCCGAGGCCCACCTGCTCCAAGAGCGCGCGGACCCGCTCGCGCCGTTCTTTGATTGGAACGCCCCGGAGCAGGAGGACGTACTCGGCGTTTTCGAGGGCCGTGAGCACGGGGATCAGGTTGTAGTTTTGAAAAACAAAGCCGATCCGGTCCCGGCGCAGGCGGCTTAGCTCCCCGTTCGAGAGTTCCGAAAGGTCTTTTCCGTCTACCCGAATCGTTCCGCTCGTTGCGCGATCGAGGCCCCCCAAGATGTTTAAAAGTGTGCTTTTTCCCGAACCCGACGGCCCCGCCATGGCGGCGAATTCACCGCGCCCGAGAACCAAATCCACCCCCCGGAGGGCGTGCACGGAGATTTCCCCCTGCCGGTACTCCCGGGTGACGCCTTTTAGTTCAGCGATGGGGTCCATGAATGTTCTCCTACCGGAGCAGCTCCGCCACCCGGACCCGCGCCGCCCGGCGCATGGGAAGGGCGCTAAGAAGGAGCGTCGCCAGGAAGATGAGCCCGCCCACCCAGACGAGAATCCCGGCCGTAAGCCGCGCGTGGACGCGGGTCGAGATGGCGAGGCCCGAGATGGTCACGCCTTCGGGGTAGAAGCTCGAAACGTCCCACCCGCGCACTTCCACCGTGTGGGCCAGAAGCCCGCCCGAAAGAACGCCAAGGGAACACCCGATCAAACCGATGTAGAGCGACTCGATGAGGATCTGGAGCCGGAGTTTCCCGGGGGGCGTCCCGATGGCGAGCAATACGGCGAACTCCCGCTCCCGGTCCAGGACGGACATGAGGATCGTGTTGAAGATCGTAAAGAGGACAATGCAGAGGAGGAGCCCCTCGAACGTCCGGTCGGACACCCGGTCCAGGCGGATAAAGGCGGCGAGGTCCGGAAAAACTTCCTGCCAGCCCCGCACGGCGATGGCTTTCGAATCCACAAGGGCTTCCACTTTGGGAAAGACTTCCTGCTGCTGGTCGGGGTCGCGCAGGACCACCGCGACCTGGGTCGCTTCTTCCGGCGAGAGGCCGTAGAGCGACTGGACGTGGGAAAGAGGCGCTTGGACCAGGTAGCCGTCCACTTCCTCCGAGCCCGTCTCGAAAATCCCGCGCACCCGGAAAAGGGCGTCCACGAGGGCGCCGCTCGCGTCGTTCGTCGTGATGACGATCTTCTTCCCTTCGGCCACCGAGAGGCGCTCGGCCAGGTGGCGCCCGACGACGACCCAGGGGCCGTCCTTCTCATCCAGGTACCGGCCGGCAACGATCTTCCGGGCCAGGGGGGAATCGAGTTTTTCGGCCGAGGGCTCGACGCCCAGGATCGCCACGCCCACGGCCCCCGTCCCCGAACGGGCGATCCCCTGCCCCAGGACGAGGAGCTTCGTGCGCTCCACCTCGGGAAGGACCGCGAGCTTGGCGGCGAGCTGCGGCGCGCCTTGGACGCGCAGGTCCACGGCCGGGGCGTCGCGGTAATCGGGATGCTCGAGGGCCACGTGGCCCCCCTGCATCCGCACGGCGTCATTAATGAGCTGGGCATAAACCCCTTCGGCAAGGGAGAGGAAGAAAACGACGGCCGTGATCCCAAGGGCGATCGAGACGACCGTGATGAGCGTCCGGCGCCGGTGGCGCCAGAGACTTCTCCACGCAATGCGCCAGAGCACGGCCTAGACCCTCTGCATGGCCTGCACCGGCTGGAGCCGGGCCGCCAGGACCGCGGGGTAGAGAGACGCCACGAGGCACACGGCCGACATGACGAGGGCCGTGCGAAACGCGATGGCGGGATCAGTCACCGCCCGCCACACGGGATCGAAGGCGATGCCCGCCATCTGGGTTCCTTTGGCAAGGGCGCTCGTGTCGATCCCGTGCCGCTCGATCCAGCGGCAGCCCCAAAGCCCGAGGACGCCGCCGAGGGCCGAGGAGATCACTCCAAGGACGAGCGCTTCGACCGCCACGTCCCGGATGATCCGCCAGGGCGAGGCCCCGAGCGCTTTCACGCACCCAAACTCCCGCACTCGCTCGTGGGTGGCCATGAGCATCGTGTTGAGGACGCCAAGGCCCGCCGAAAGAAAGAAGACGCCGCCGAAAATCCACAGGATCGCATCAAACATGTTCATCATGTCGGAGAGGACCGGAAGGAGCTTTCGCCAGCCGCGCACTTCCTCTCCCGGCGCGATTTTTTCGAGGGCCGCCGCCAGATCATTTTCAGGGACGGCGCCCCGGGTGTTGAAGGCAAGTTCGTGGACGCGGCCTCCTCCCACGAAGAGGCGGTCGAAATCCTCCCGGTGAAGGAGCGCCGCGCTCCGGTCGGTCCCCTCCCCAACGGTCTTCAAAATGCCGGTGACGGTAAAGAGTTCGTTTCCGAGCGAGCCGTCGGCCGCTTCCACCACGACGACGATCTCGCTTCCCAGGTCCGCCTGGAGGGAGCGGGCGAGTTTTTGCCCCAGAACGATGCCGCTTTTCGCGCCGCCGTCGAGGAACTCCCCCTTGGCCATGTAGCGGGAGAGATCGAACACCCGGCGTTCGTCCTCCGGATTCAAGCCCCAGAAAAGGGCGCCGGCCGATTTCGTGCCGCTGGCCACGAGACCGTAGCCGTAGCTTCTCGCCGTGCCGTCGATACCTTGCCCCCGGACGCGGGCGAGGATTCCTTCGGCATCGGAGATCGATTCGTAGAAAGAATGCTCTTCCATGTACTTGGCCGCGTGAATCTCGGCCTCGCCCACGTAGAGGTTCGTGGCGTTCCGCAGGGCGTTGCGGATCATGCCGTGCATGAGCCCCACCGTGATGGTGAGCACGGCCGTGCTGAAGGCGACGGCGGCCAAGGTGATCACCGTGCGGCGGCCGTTGCGCCAGAGGTTTCGCCACGCCACGCGAAGGACGTTCACCAGCCGTTACCTCTGGAGCGTCCTGAGCGAAAAGAGATCGGGAGGAAGTTCCACGTTAAAACGGATTTCTTCGTACAGAACGACCGTCGATTCGCCCGGCTTGTCGGCCGGCACGGCCGTGAGCTTTGCCGGAAGGTCCCGGTCTCCGAAGCGTTTCATCTCCGAATAGTGGAGCGTGCGGGCCAGGTTCATGTCCTCGTCGTAGTAGAAGACTTGCAAGGGGAGGTACGACGGGCGCTCGACGAGCACCACGACCTTCCCCCACACCACCGCCGCTTCGGGCTTGGGGTGGCAGAGAATTTCCGTGACGGCCCGTCCTTCGCGCTCCCCTTCGAAACTCACCTCGAAGGTGTAGTCCACCGTCATGCGGCTCTCTTTGACGAGATCGTCGTTCGTGAAGTGGGAGCCCATCCAGGAGGCCGACATCATGGAGGAAGGGAGTTTGATGACGCGCTTTACCTTGGGAAGGTAGTTCCACACGTCGTTGCCCGAGCGGAGGGTGGCCGTGCCTTCTTCTTTCTTCGGCGCGGTGATGCGAATGAGGGAATCGTCCTTGCCCCGGCTCCAGAAATCGAGGGAGAGGCTCCTCGTCCAGTGGGCCGTCGTCACGGTCATGGTGGCCCGGCCGTGGCTCGATTCGCCCCGGAAAAGATCATCCACCCGGTCCAGGATTTCCTTGGGGGTGAGGGAGGCCGCCCCGGCACGGGGTGGGGCGAAGCAAACACAAAAGGCGGCGCCCGCCAGAAGGAGGATTCCGCCCAAAACCCCTGTGCGGCCACCGTTCATAAGGAAACGCTAGACCCCTCCCCCCGCCCGAAATATGAGCGGCGTCAGGATGGCCCCCTTCCCCCAGGACCGCAGGGGCATGGGTTTCCTCTGATTTTGAGGGGGATGCCGCTCCCTTCGTATAATTCTCCCCCCAGGTGGTGAAGGAGGACTCTCCCATGGCTTCCCGAAAAAAGAACTCCCACAAGGCCCCGAAGAAAAAAGCGGCCAAGAAGGCCAACCCCATTCCGGCGGGCTACCACAGCGTGACGCCTTATCTCATGGTGCCGGATACCCTAAAAGAGATCGATTTCCTCAAGAAAGCTTTTGGCGCCAAGGTGACGACCCCGCCCATGATGCGCCCCGACGGAACGGCGGGCCACGCCGAAGTGCAGATCGGTACGTCCCGGGTGATGATGGGCGGTGCCATGGAGGGCTTTCCGGCCACGCCCATGGCCCTTTACCTCTACGTGAAGGACTCCGACGCGGTGTACAAGAAAGCCCTCGAAGCCGGGGCCACGTCCATCATGCCGCCCACGAACCAGTTCTACGGCGACCGCCACGGCGGCGTGAAAGACCCGGGCGGCAATACGTGGTGGATCGCCACCCGCGTCGAGGACGTCCCTCTCAAGGAGCTTGAGCGGCGCCACGCCGAGATGATGAAAACCCAGTTCCCCAAACAGTCTTCGGAACAAGCCCAAAGCGCGAGCGGGATGTAAAACAAAACCCGCGGGATGGATCAATCACCCATGACGCGCGTTCCAGCAGCGAAATCGTGAATGCATCGCCGCTCCGGATTAAAGAAGGCGACCAGATAATTAATCAGATTCACGCCTGGAACGTTGTCGAGGAGGGCACGCACAAGCGCCCGAAGCCACGCCTGGCTGGGCGAGAGGGGAACACCTCCAACGGCGGAAACGACCCGGAGGCCGAGCCAGTCCTTGCCGGGAGTCGCTCCGTTGCGGGAAAGGAAGAATCCTTCGTAACATACCTTCACCGCGAAAATCACGACCAGAAACGTCCAGGCCCCAAAAAGCAGGGCGATTGAAACCAAGAGGGAATCGTCCGTGGCCTTGGCGGCGTACAACAATATTTTCGCAACGATCCACAATGGCAGGCCCACGATCAGCTGATCAACGATCAACGCCACGAAACGCCCGAAGGTCGAACCCGTTTTCTCCTGGCCTCCGGCAGCAACGAGGTTCGCCGAAAGCCGGCTGTATTGGCAATCCGGACAAAGCCAGCGGCCGTCCGGCGTTTTGGCCAGGCACTGGGGGCAGTAGTCTCTCCCGCAAGCCGTACAAGGGGAAAGCCCCTCTATCAACTCCGGATGGTTCTGACAGGGCATAAGCGAATATTACTATTTCAAAACGAACAATGCCAGGGGCTCGGCAAACAGGAAACGAGCAAAAAGCCACCTAGTTCCAGCGGGTAGCCCGGTTCCCTCTGCCGTTCTCAGGGATAAAATCAGCTCCCCGCCTCCCCTGACTGTTCTCCACCGGTGCTCACCAGAAAAAACCCGCGCGGACACCGCCTTTCTCCCAAATCCACAACGCTTTGGTAGTGAAGGAGTGGTACGTTTATTCTTCTCCCCTCAACCGGCCAGCAGGGTGAAGGGGGGAACCGGGGCCCCCTCGTGGCCGCAAGGGGGACCCATGAAACGCAACTCGATCGGACGGGCACTTTTGTGCCTGACGCTTCTCTCTTGGAGCGCGTGCGGCAGCGGCACAACCACCACCTTAATTGTCGCGGGGTCGGACCGCCCCATCGCCTTGAGCCCGGGGCTCTCGAGCCTCTCCGAAGACGGCTCCGTCACCATCGTCCTCACCGGCACGGACAACCAGGACGACGAAACAGAACTCTCGGTCGACGTGACCGTACTGCCCGCGAACGGGACGCTGGACGTGGAAGCGGGCCTCGCCCCCCTCTCGGTCACCTACACGCCGGATGCGGGTTTCGCGGGCGTCGATTCCCTCAAGTTCGTCGTGTTCGACACGGAACTCAATTCCTCCCAGGCCGCTTCGGCCGACTTCTTCGTCAACGGCGTGAACGATCCGCCCACGGCGGGCGACGATTCGGCCAGCACGCCGGAAGACGCGGCCATCACCCTGAACGTGCTCGCCAACGACACGGACCCGGACGACACCCTCCTCACCGTGCAAAGCACCACCGGCCCCACGAGCGGCACGGTGGAGATCAACGGCAACGGGACAATCACTTACACGCCGGATGAGAACTTCAGTGGCGGCGATTCCTTCACCTACATGGTCCGCGATCCCTCGGGAGATACGGACATGGGGACCGTGACCCTCACCGTCACCTCCGCCAACGATGCGCCAACGGCGGCGGACGACGCGGCGGGCGCCACCGAGGGGGGCGGCCCGGTCCTCATCGACGTGCTCGCCAACGACACGGACGTGGATGCGGGAGATACGAAGACACTCCTTAGCGTCAACCAGCCCCCGAACGGATCGACCGTCCTCTCCGCCGGGCAAGTGCAGTACACGCCGGACACCGATTTCAACGGGACGGAAACCTTCACCTACCTGATGCGGGATGCGCTCGGCAGCACGGACACGGGTACCGTCACGGTCGCCGTCTCCGCGGTGAACGACGCGCCCGTCGCGGGAGACGACACGAGCGGCCTTTCGACCGATTCGGTCACGCCGCTCACGATCGGCGTCCTTGCCAACGACACGGACGTGGACGACTTGCCCGGAGCCCTTTCGGTCACTTCGGTAACGGCCCCCTCCCCCGGCGGAGCGGCCGTCATCAATCCGGACGACACCATCACCTTCACGCCCATCCATCCAAGCGGAAGCCCCGTCACCTTCAGCTACACGGTGAAGGACCCGAGCGGCGCCTCGGACACGGGCAGCGTGAGCGTCACCGTGACGCCGGGCACGGCCGTCAGCATCACGTCCTTCACGGCAACTCCCGATACGATCGGCGAAGGAGGCAGCACGGACCTGGATTGGGCGGCGAACGCCGCCACCTCCTGCGCCCTCCAAGCGGGCGCCACCACCATCGCCACCGGCACGAGCGGCTCCATCACCCAGTCCCCCGCGGCCACCACCCTCTACACGCTCACCTGCCAAGGCCCCGCCGGGCCCGTAACGGAAGAGCGCATCGTGACCGTCATTCCCGCCAGCACGGGGGTTTCGATCACCGTTTTCTTCGCGACCCTCACGACCATCAACGCGGGGGGAAGCTCCCTCCTCGTCTGGTCCGTCCAGAACGCCACGGGCTGCACGCTGGACGAAGGGATCGGGGCCGTCTCGGCCACGGGCTCTTCCCTTCCGGTTTCCCCCGCCGCGACCACGACCTACACGCTCTCCTGCACCGACGGCTCGGACACGGTGAACCAGGACGTGACGGTCACCGTCAACCCCGACACGGACGGCGATGGCGTTTCCGACGCGGCGGAGACGGCCTATGGATCGCTTACGAACGACACAGACTCGGATAACGACGGCCTTTTGGATGGCGTGGAAAACGCCGACAAGGACGGGACGGCGGATGCGGGTGAGACGAGCGCGATCCTCATCGACACAGACAGCGACGGCCTGTGCGACGGAGCCCTCGTGGTGGGGCTTTGCTACGACAGCGAGCAGCGGCAAGTAACCAACCCGCTCCTGGCGGACACGGACGGCGACGGCGTCGGCGACGGTTCCGAATTCCTCTACCCCACCGATCCCCTGGCTCAGGATACGGACGGCGACACCTTGCCCGACGGCGACGAGAACGCAAACGGCGATTCCCTTTGGGACGGAACCGAGACCAATGCCGCCAATCCGGATACGGACGCCGACGGCGTGAACGACAACATCGAATACGCCTACGCCGGGACCAATGGCCCAAGCAGCCCCATCGACGAGGACTCGGACGACGACAACCTGACGGACGGGGAAGAAAATCCCAACGTGGATACCGTGGTGGACTTGGGAGAAACCGACGCCACCGATCCCGATTCGGACGACGACGGTCTGTGTGACGCCCCCCGGAGCGACAACGACGGGAACGGCATCGACCCGGCCGATCCGTGCACGGGCCGCTGGTTCGTGGACGCGGGGGGGCCCACCTTCGGTGACGGCATCTCATGGACCAACGCTTTCCCGGAAATCTATCAGGCCGCGGCCGTGGCCCAGCCCGGCGATGAAATCTGGGTGGCCGACGGCTTTTATGGCGCCCAGGGCGATAACATCCAGCCCTACGTGCTCAATATGCCGGCAGATACTTCCTGGTATGGAGGTTTCGAAGGCGGAGAAACCACGCTCGAACCCCGCAACTACGGAACGAGCGTGCTGAACGGCGGGAGCGATTTCGACGGCAGCGATCTCGGGTCCCTCACGACGGGGGCCGATCACGTGGTCGTGGCCGCTTCGGGCACGCGCCTCGACGGGTTCACCGTCATCAACGGCGCGCCGACGGACCAAGGCGGTGGCAATGGATTCGGTGGAGGGCTCTACGCCGTCAACGCCGCCGGCGTGACCATCGCCAATTGCACCTTTTTCAACAACGTGGCACTGACCAGCGGCGGGGCCATCTACGCCAGCAATTCAGGGCTCACCCTCACGGACACGGAGATCAACGTTAACAGGGCCTTCAACCAGAACGGCGGCGGTATTTTCATCGGCACCGGCTCCACCGTCACGATCACCGACGGCAACATTTCCAGCAACGAATCTTCCTGGGCAGGTGGCGGCATCTATTCGCTCAACTCGACGCTTTCTCTCACGGACACGGCCGTGGAGAACAATTCCACGGGAACGGACGGCGGAGGAGGGGTGTATTACGAGGGACCCGCGGCCCTGAACGTCGTGAACACTGTCTTCGAAAACAACCTCACGTTTGGCGCAGGCGGGGGACTTTCCCTGTCGAGCGCCCTTCCTACCATGCACTCCTTTTCGAGCACCATTTTCTTGGGCAACGCGGGATCGCTGGGGGGCGGACTCTTCGTCGACAACACGACGGCCACCCTCTTGGACATGACTTTCTATGGAAACGGAGGCCTCACGGGCGGCGCGATCTACGCGGGGTCCAGCACGCTGTCCTTGGAAAATTCCCGCTTCCTCCAGAATCAGGCTAACGATTTCTTCACAAACGGGCATCCGGAGGGCAGCGGTGGCGGACTTTACAATTCCGCGTCGGCCCTCACGCTCATCAATGCGGTTTTTTTCGGCAATTACGCCTCCAACAATGGCGGCGCCGTTTCCGAAACCGACGCGCAAACTGTAATAACGAATGCTTCGTTCTTTTCGAACTCGGCCAATCTCGAAGGCGGAGCATTTTATAGCGGACTCGATTCCGGTCCCGCCTCCCTCGATGTGACGAATTCGGTCTTCTGGGGCGACGCGGTACTCCTGAGCGGAAACGAAATCGTCGCCAACGGCTTTAGCCCCGCCGTGACCTTCACCTGCATCGCGGACGGCTACGCGGGAGTGGGGAACATCAACCTCAATCCCACCGCGGACAATCCTTTCATCTTCACCGTGGACAACGAGCTATTCCTCAAACATGCGGGTCTGGATGGCGAGGCTGCCTCCACCGCTTGCGTGGACTCGGGCGACGAGGCGATCGCGGCCGGATTCGGCTTCGCCTGGTACGACCTGACAACCCGCTCCGATAGCGGATTGGACGCTGACGGACCCGGCACGAACGACATCGACCGGGGATTCCACTATCCGCCGTTCACCCGGATCGTCGAGTTCGCCGCGAATCCGCCGGAGGGGATCAATTCGGGCGATTCGGCCACGCTTTCGTGGGAAATCAGCCCCAACGCCACGAACTGCCAGATCGACAACGGCGTGGGGGCTGCGAGCGTCCCCACGGGGAACACTCTCGTAAGCCCCACGGCGACGACTACCTACACCTTGGCCTGCGACGGCGTGGATGGCCCCGTGAGCGCGGACACCACCGTGTTTGTGGACCCGGCCCGGATTCTCTCCTTTACGGCCACTCCCAATCCGGTGAATTTTGGCGATCCCGTCGATGTCGATTGGACCACGGAGAACGCGGTTTCCTGCGAATTCTACGACTCCGAAAACGGCGTCTTCCCGGCGGCGATTCCTTCGGGAACCTACTCGTCGACCCCGACGACCGATGTCACTTACAGCCTCAATTGCACCGGCGTTGAAGTCGGGGATTACGCGGAAATCAACGTGATCGTGAACCCGCCCGTCTCCATCTCCTTCTTCTACGCTGATTCGGGCTCGATCACCTATGGGGATTTGGATTTCCTCAACTGGGAAGCGTTCAATGCCGCCGCCTGCATCTTGGACGACGGCACGGGGCCGATGATCGTGGGTCCGAGCTTTTCCGGTTACTCCGTGGGCCCCGCGGAAGATACGACCTATACCCTTACCTGCCAGGGCATTCTGGGGCCCGTCTCCGAGTTCACGGATATCCTGGTGAACGGCGATCCGGATTTCGACAACATCCAGGCCGTAGACGAACTGGCCTACGGTTCCAACCCCTTCGATTCCGACTCGGACGACGACGGTCTCACGGATGACTTCGAGAATTTCGACCTGGACGGCCTCTTCGAGCCGCTCAATTTCGAGCTAAACGCGATCGACCCGGATACGGACGACGACCTCCTCTGCGACTACCAGCGGTTCGACAACGAATTCGGCGATGGGATCAATCCACCCGATCCCTGCGACGCGGTGGATTTCGAAGACACTTACTTCAGCGGCCCGCCCACCGACCCCTTGGACCCGGATTCAGACGACGACGGCCTCCGGGACGGCGTGGAAATCATTTGGGGTTCCAACCCCACTGCCGACACGGATAGCGATGATGATTCGCTCACGGACGGCCAGGAGGACGCCACCGACGACGGCGTGCTGGACGCGGGCGAAACGAGCCCCGTCGATCCCGATACGAACGGCGATGGCTTCTGCGATGGCCCCCGAACGGACAACGAAAGCCCCCCGGACGGGATCATTCCTTTCGATCCCTGTACCGGCCAGCAGGTCGTCTACGTGGACGACACGGCCGCCGGCGCCAACAACGGGTCCAACTGGGCCGACGCCTATACGACCCTTCCCGTTCCGGCCCAGCTATCCGCCGGACAGCAGGTCTGGGTGGCGGAAGGGACTTACAAGGCGGGAAGCGCCACCGCGACCGTCCTCACCATGGCCGACGGCGTCGAGTACTACGGCGGCTTTGTGGGGACGGAAGGCTCCGTCGCCGAGCGGAGCGATCCCTTCGCCAATCCCGCCATTCTCTCCGGCGACCAGGACGACTCGGGAACCTTTACGGCCGACGACAGCTACCACGTGGTCGTGGCCGCCTCGAACGCCCGGCTGGACGGTTTCGCCGTCACGGCCGGGAACGCGGCCGGCGTGTCGCCCAACGACGCGGGTGGCGGCATCTACAACAGCTTGACCCTCAATCTTACCCTCGAAAACCTGATCGTCACCGGCAACAACGCCGCCGCCCAGGGGAGCGGCATGTTCAACGACGCCAGCGGACTCACCGTCTCCCGGGTGGAATTCACCGGAAATTCGGGCGCCCGCGCATTCCACAACGCCTCCGGACTATCTCAGTTCAATACGGTTCTCTTCTCGGGCAACACCGCCGGAGCGTTCTTCAACATGGGTGATCCCGCGTTCGTCAACGCCCTTTTCTCCGGAAACACGGCGCCCGCCGGCGGCGGCGCCTTCCGGAGTCTCTCGGGATCGCCTTCTTTCTCGAACGCGACTTTCACGGGCAATTCCGCCCCCTCCAGCTTCGGCGGCGCGCTGGCCGTTTCGGGCGGCAACGCAAGCCTCGTCAATGTCACTTTCTCCGGGAACGAAGCCGCGGCGGACGGCGGCGCCCTCTACGCCAACGGCGGGACGGTGACGCTCACCAACGCGACTTTCAGCGCCAACGCCGCCGATTCGGACGACGACGGGACGGGTGACGGCGGCGGGGTCTCCGAGGGCGGGGGCACCATCACGGTCACCAACTCGGTGTTCTGGGGAAACGTGGACAAGAGCGGCGCCGACACGGCCTCCGACGTTTCGGGTACCGCTACCACGGCGAACTCGTGCAGTGAGACGGATCTGGGGTTGGGCAACCAACAGATCTTTTCCGACCCCTTCATCCCGGCCGCTTCGGGCGAATTGTTCCTGGATCAGGGAAGCGCCTGCATCGACCTGGGCGACGACGCGGCGGCCGACGCGGCCTTCTCCACCACACCCTACGATTGGCGCAACCTGACGACCGCCATGGCCCCCTCCCCCCTTGACGAAGACACCACCCCCGGATCGGGCGGCGACGTGGACGCGGGGCGCCATTACTTGCCCACCCACAACCGGGTGAACACTTTCACGGTTCTCACGACGAACATCGTCGCGTGGGAAACGCGCGGCGCGAGCCGGTGCGTGCTCGAGGCCGTGGGCTTCCCGGATTATGAGCTACTGGAAAACGAAATCGAGGAAGGATCCCACGACGCCGGTTACGGCAGCGGGACCACCGTCACGATCCGCTGCACGGGCCAGCCCTTCGAGGCGGTGGCGAGCGTTACGATCGGCGCCGATACGGACGGCGACAGCCTGCCCGACGACGTGGAAGACGCCAACGGCAACACGCTCGTGGACGCGGGCGAGAGCGATCCGAACAACGTCGATACGGACGGCGACGGCCTGTGCGACGGCGACGTCCTCGTGGCACCCTGCACCGGGAACGAGTTCTACCAGGGGGGCTCCCCCGCGGACGTGGACTCGGATGACGACTCCCTCTGCGACGGAAGCATCACGGTCCCGCCATGCACGGGGAACGAGCTCGCCTTCGGCGGAAATCCGAACGATCCCGACACGAACGACGACGGCGTGTGCGACGGCGATCGGGTGGACAACGAAGTGCCACCCGACGGCATCGACCCGCCCGATGGCTGCGTCGAGGGGCCCTTCGTCGTCTCTTCGGACCCCTCCGAGGGGACGGCAGGCGTCCCCCTCGGGAAGAACGTGCGCATCGTGTTCTCCGAACCCATGGACCACACGACGACCGAAGCGGCCGTCACCCTGTTCGACGTCTTCGGCCTTTCCGTGCCCATGGAATTCTTCTGGAGCCCGGACGATACGATTCTGACTTTTTCCGTGGACACGACGGCGCCCGCCGGAGCCGAGACGGACGACCTCCTGGAAGAAGACGCCCCCTACGAGATCTACGTGGACCCGAGCGCCCAGACGCAGGGGGCGGAAAATCTCGCCGCCTCCTACTCGGCTTTCTTCTCGACGGCCGCCGACGCCACGAGGCCGCTCCTCAACTACACCGCTCCTGACATCTTCTATTCTGCCTTCGACGGCTTCGACGGGAGTACCCTCGTCTTCAACTTCAACGAGGACATGAACGTGGGCAGCGGCCGCGTCTTCCTCGAATCCCTGAACGACGCGCGCGACGATCAGGTGGATGGCTTCGGCAGCCCCCCGAACCCCGGCGATGGGATCACGCTGGAGTGGCTCGGTCCCCGGGAAATCCAGCTGACTTTCTCCCCGGCCCTCGACCCGCGTGCGGGTTACAGCCTGGAGCTCCAAGGCGTCCAGGACGTGGCCGGCAACTGGTTCGAACCGGAGCAAGAGGATTTCTCGCTAATCACCCTGGACACTTCCGGCGAAACGGTAGCGCCCGAGATACTCGCCACTTATCCCGCCGACAGCGCGACGGGCGTCTCCCGCGAAACGGGGATTTTCATCGCCCTCTCCGAGTACGTTTCGCCGGATATCCTTTCCCTCATTCAAATCACCGGAAGCGGCACCACGACCTTTAACCTGGAATACGGGGTCTTCGCCGGTCCCGTCATCCTCATCATCCCCAACGACTCCTGGCCCGCCGACGAGGCGATCGAGATCACGGTTCCTTCAGGGCCCTTCGGCGTCAAGGACACGGCTGGCAACCCCCTGGGAGCCGATTACGTCTTCAGCTTCACGACCACCAATTCTTCCAATTCCGGCGGCATGATCGTCAATCCCGCCACGTCCCATCCCGATTTCCTCGCCTCGGGCACGGCCGACGTGAGCGCCTCCACCCTCTCGGCCTGGTTCGACTTCATCGATCCGGCCGCCCCGCCGCCCCCGCCCGCGGCCCGGTACCTCAACCGGGCGACGCTCGATTCCTCCGACGTATCCCTCGTCGAAACGGTGACGGGCGCGCCGGTCAAGGGATTCGAAGTGGAGACGGAGGACGGCGGCCGCCTCTCGATCGACACCTTCCCGAACTTCCGCTGCCCGGGCCTCGAACCCTCGACCAGCTACACCCTGACGCTCACCTCGTCCCTCCAGGATTCCCAGGGAATCGCCATGAGCCCCCACGCGGTGGATTTTACGACCGCTTCATCGGCCGGTGGCTCCAGGCCCCGGCTCTTCGGCCCGGGCGATTTCGAAATGATAACGACGAGCGGCGGCTTGCTGGCGAAGTTCCAGATCCGCCCGGAGGATGACGACGGTGATGTGCTCACCGTGGACGCGGACGATTCACCGGACACCGCCTTCGGCGTGGCGCTCGGCCCGGACCCCCAGGACCCGGGGAGTTTCATTTACGAGAGCGCCGGGCCCGAAGCCGATCTTTCCACGGTGGGCGACCATCTCATGACTTACGCGATCGACGACGGATCGCACGTGGTCACGCCGTCCTTCCATTGGTACCGGTTCGACTCGGGCCAGCTCCCCGCCCTCACGCCGCAGACCGACGAGGACGGGATCGAGCCCGGCATCCAGATCACCGACCAGACGCCCACCCTCGCCTGGACGGGCGCCCCCACTACGGCCCAGGGCCTCTGGGTCCAGTTGCTGGACGGGACGGAAACCCAGGTGTTCTATTCGGTCCTTCTCCCCGCCACGACCTCGGGCTCGGTCACGGTCCCCGGCGATCAGGCCCTGCCCAACGATTGCGGCGGGACGCCGTGCGAATACCTCTGGCGGATTATTTTAATCCGGATAGGGGACGGGACGGCGTTCCGGGACGAGCCCACGGGAATGGCGAGCAGCGACGCGGACGTCTTTTTCGTGATGCCGTAAGCAAGGGAATTCGAATCGGAAAACGGCGGGATCACGCGCGCGGCCCAGGTCATCCCCTCAGCTGCACGGCGAGGGAGGCGAGGCGCGATTTTCCGAGGCGGTCCCTGGTGTTCACGCGGCGAACCGTGATCACGTTGGCCACATGGCCCCGGTAAGGTTGGGGGCGCCAGACGAGTTCGGCGTCAAAGGCCCCGCCATCAGGACGCTGGGCTTTAACGGAAAGCGGCCCGATGGAACGGCCTTGGAGAAGCCCTTGGAGGATCAAAGGCTTGCTCTCGGGCGCGACGAAATCGAAGGCGAAGGCGCCGATCGTGTCCTGGTAACTGCACCCGAAGAGATCGCAAAAAGCCTTGTTGGCGTCCACGATCCGCCCCTTGACTGAAAACGCGACCCCTTCGGAACTCGCGTCGGCCAGGGCCCGGAAACGCTCCTCGCTGTCTTCCAAATCGCGGATGGCGGCCTGCCGTTCCAGGACGAGGTTGGCGGCGAAGAGCCACGTGAAGTAGTTCCCGCTCACGACCGCCCCCGCCGCCAGGGCGAAGGCGATCCAGTGGGGAAGGCCGTGGAACAGGGTGTGGTAGCGCTGGAGGAATTCGAGGTGGCTGATGGGCCCCTCGACATAAGGATCGTAGGTGAGCCACCCGAAGTAGGTCGCTGCCAGAAGCGCCAGGTATGAATAGTTGGCGAGCTTCCGGGTGAACTTCCCGTCCCGCACGCCGCAGCGGAACGTGGTGCCGAAGATGATGATGGGATAGAAGGCGGCGGCCAGCGAGGTATGGACGCCCGTCAGGTAGACAAGGAACGTGAGCGCCCCCACGTCGGCCGCGATCTGCCCGAGGCGAAGGAGCCGACGGGAGCGGCCTTCCACCTTGCCCCGCCACCAGAGGTGCGCGAGCGCGTAGGCCAGGAAGGAAAGGCCGACGGCGAGCGGTGCGCCATAAGTCCCGAGCAAGAGGAGCCCGAGCGAGAGCCCGGCGCCGAGGGTGATCCGGACGTAGAGATCGAGGGAAGGTTTTTCGACCAGGTTGACTTGCCAGCGGCCCATGGGAACGGCGGCCTTTTCTACGTCCCCCAAACAACGATGCGATCGAGTCAGGGGCCTTCTCACCAAAAGGCCCCGCCCAATTTCCCGCGCCTTCTTGTTCTCTTTCGGAGAACAAGAATAGACCACTTTTCGGCAATTCTCAATTTTTCGGAAGGAAAATAATTCGAGTTCGTTGAGCAGTGCTCAACGATTTTCACCCGGCTCCCTCGTCCGCCAAAACGAAAGGGCGAAAGCCACGCCGAAAAGAAGGTCCGTCACGCCCGAAGCGGCCACAAGTGGCTGGACCCGCCCCGCCGCATAGAGGGCGAAGACGGCCCCGGCGTAGGAAAATT
>JBFLVN010000038.1:0-18461 GCA_040758475.1 Bdellovibrionota bacterium | reverse complement strand
GACTGATTCTGCCGCCAGCGAATTCAATACGAAAGGGCATCCTGCCGGGCTCAAATAGCGGCACTGGAACAACTATTTGGATTTTTTTGAGTTATTTACTGAAAAATTAAGAAATCATGTGGGCAACCGCGCTAGCTGGTGAGCTGTCTCGGGTTGCTTCTACGATTTCGAGGATTTTCCACCCGTCAGGGCAATCCAGATTGCTCCATCTGCTTTCGCACCGTTAAAAATCACTTATACAACTTGAAATCGGTTTTTCCGGGGAAAACCGCGAATCGCACCGAAGAGAGACGAGCATGATTCCGCCTTCTTCGTGAGATAACAGCGGTTAGAGGCCGGGCGGCCCTTCCGCGAACCGGGATGGCCGCCATGTCAGTCGCAAGCAAGGAGGACTTATGAAAAAGCCAATCATCGGGTTTCTAGCGGGCCTGGGGCTTTTAGCCGTTCTTGGAGCAGGAACGGCGCGAGCCGAGTGCAAGATCTGCCTGGGCGCGAGCTTCGAGGGCTTCGGCTATTGGAGCCACGTGGATCAGGTAGGGGGTGCCACCCTCACCGCCAGCGGCACGAGGGCCCAGCAGTTCTTCGCCGAACTGCCGGTCTTCAACGGCGGAACCATGGTACCACTCAACGTGGGGAACATCTCGACGGGCGGGGGCGACACGGATTTCGGCGCCTATGCGGGACTCCTGGCCCTAAACGGCGTAGCGGCCGTGAGTGAACACGTGGACCTCGTCTTCCGCTTCGCTTTCATCGGCACGGGCTACACAGGCGCAGGTGGCATCAGCCCCGCGACGGGCGATCCGCCGGCGCCGGGCGGAAGCCTCGCGGTGATCCTCGAACAAGGTTACGTGGACGCCCATACCGCCGACGGAACGCTCGGCCTGACCGGCGGACGCTTCGAACCCCGCACGGGCCGGTCCTTCCGGCAGTTCGATACGGGCTCGCCGTTCCTCAGCATCGCCCGGACGCGCCTCCTGCCCACGTTCCTCACGGGCGGGACGGCGTACTGGAACTCGGGCGAACTGGGCGCCGCCCTCTATCTTTACAACGATCTCAACGGCGTAAACGTCCAGGACGACGTGGACATGGGCTACGGCGCGGGCCTTTTCTACGACACCGACGCCCTGCAAAGCGGAATCACGGCATTCCTCTCTCCCGAACGCATTACCCTGGGCCTCGTAGACCAGGACAACGAGTTGTGGGTCTTCATCCTGAATGGCACCGCCAAATACTCCGAGGACGCCCTGCGGGCCTGGGCGGACCTCACCTGGCGGCGGGACGGCCATCCCAGCGAAGCCATCCAATCGGGCGAAGCCTTTTCGGCCGAAGTGGGTGGTGCTTTCGACGTGACGGACGAACTGGGCGTAGGCATGGGCGTTAGCCTCAGCGGAAGTTGGACGCGCGTCATGGATACGACGACGGCCGCTGGTACGGGCGTGGGGCACTTGGAAATCTCCGGCATCACCATCCAGAGCGCCTTCGTCCGGGACGGCGATATCTTCACGCTCACTCCGGCCATCGTGTTCAAGTTCGCCGACCGGGCTCGGGCCAACATCGGCTGGAACCTGGAGAGCATGGACGGGCAAGGGAGCAACGAACTTCGGCGGAACATCCATACGATCTTCTTGTCGTTCGCCGCGGAAGTCGAAAACGGGACCAAACACCGGGCGAACGGCCTCCGGCCGGTGGATTAGGCGGCGCTCCTTGTCAATCGGGCGCCTGACGCAGTGGCGCCCGGGGGAATCAATCCCCTTCCCCGACGTCCATCTCGATGGCGCCCTGGAGGAGGGCTGTCTCCTTGGCTTCGTGTTCCCTGATCCGGCCGGCCAAAGCGGGAATGCGAAGCCGCATTTCAGCGGGGGGAAGAACGTTGAGTTTTCCGATCAGCTCTTCGATCTCCCCACCGATGGTGAAATGTTCCCTGTGAAGAGCCTCGATCTTTGGCGTCAGATTGGGGTTTCGTGCGGCGATATCGGCAAAATACCCGCCCGCCTCTTCCCGGGCAAAGTGGGGCCCCAGGAAGTCGTGGATCGCCCGGAGGTCGGAGCGGACCACGCCGCGCAGATAGCTTTCCTCGAAAAAACCTTCCTTCAATCTGGCCAGAACGCACAACCGTTCCAGGAACAAGAGAAGTTGCTCGTGCTCCCGAAGCAGTTTTTCTTCCCTTTTTTCAGGGCGTGGAAGCGCTCGGAACGGGGGATCGCTGGAAAGGATTCTGGAAGAAGAGTACCCCATGTTGCTTCAATACCCCCGGCGGAGACTTTCTTTTATGAACGCCGTCATGGCGCCAAACCCGCGGACACCCTTCAAGCGGCGGCGGCCACTCCGCGCGACGCCAAACTGGCGCAAAGATCGAGCACCGCCCGGGGGAAGGGATGGGAGGCCGGATTTCCGGAAGTCCCCCGCCGCTCAAAGACGCTGCCAATGCGAGCCGGAGTGCCCAAATCGCTCCAATCGCACACGGGAACCGGGAAAACGAGCAGGTCGTCCTTGGATTTCTCGAGAACGTCCCGGGAAAAATCCGCCACGGGAATGGCCCGGTAGAGTTCCTCCAGGAGCCACTCGGGCGTGGCCTCCTTCGCGCCCTCGCCGCCAAAAGACCAGGGATTCAAACAGAAAGAGTGGTAGAGGGGCGCCAGCGTCCGTTTGAATAACTTGAGAAGGGTCCGAGCGGAAGCCGCGAAAAGAAAACTGCTCCAGAGCGCTCCTTCCTCCATCAATTTCGCGGCGACGCTTTCTCCGGGCTTCTCGACGAAACATTCGACGGCCTGGGGAACGCTGCTGTTCTTCCGCGCCGGGACGATCCATCCGTACTGGGGGTCCGGTTCGTCCGGCGTAATGCCCAGGAGAACGAGGGGTTGTTGGGGCCCCGCTGCCAGGGCCGCCGAAAAGCGAAGACAATCGAGAACGGTTTCTTCGTCACCGATGTAGTGGTCGGAAGGAAACACGAGCACGGTGGCCTTGGGGTCCCGCCGGATAACGTGCAATACCGGGAGGAGAATGCCGGGCGCCGTCCCCCGGTTCTGGGGTTGCACGACGACGTTCTCCGCCGGCAGGTCGAAGAGTTCGCTCTCCCACCACTGGCGGTGCTGAGCGGCGACGACTGTCACGATCCGTTCCTTCGGGACGATCCGCCCGGCCCGTTCGATGGTCTGCCGAAGGAGCGAAGGACCACTCCCGAACGAGCAGAACTGCTTTGGAATCGAAACGCCCTCGCGGGTCGTCGTGAGCGAACGAAGCCGGCTCCCTTCGCCCGCCGCCAATACGATGGCCCAAACGTTTCCCTGGCCCTGCATGTTGCCCTCCCTCCAAATCACGAGACCGCGTGGTTGACGACGCGCGTCTTGAGTTGCCGCTCGGCCTTGAGCCAGTCATCGAGATCGAAGCCGTCGCCATGCCCGCGCTTCTCGAAAAGTTCGTACGCGAGGCGTGCGATTTCCTCTTGCGAAGGAACACCGTCGGGCGGCGTCGAGGAACTTTCCTGGATGCTCGGACGGCGGGTTCGGACGCTTTGGGTTTTCTTGGACCGCATGACCTTGCCCTCCTGTCCGGCTACGGGAACGGCCCCCGGCGCCGCCCTTCGGACGTCCGTAGTCAGGCCGCCTTCACCTGGACCTTTTTGGCGGCCTTCTGAGCTTCGACGGTCTTGGGAAGCGTGATGGTGAGAACGCCCTTGGCGAACTTCGCGTCGACCTTGTCCTTGTCGACCCCCTCCGGCAGGGGGATACTCCGGTGGAACGCCCCGTAGGAACGCTCCATCCGGTAGTAGTCCTTCTTCTTTTCCTCTTTTTCGTGCTTCTTCTCGCCCTTGAGGACGAGGGTGTCGCCGCTGATGGAGACCTCCACGTCCTTTTCATCCATCCCCGGCAGTTCGGCCGCGATCTGGACTTCCTTGTCCGTTTCGCTCACGTCGAGTTTGGGCACGTAGATGCCCTCGCCATTTCCGAAAACCGGCAAGAAATCACCCCGGCGCGTGAAATCCTCGAACATGGCGTTCACGGCCCGTTGCAAGGAAGTAAAAGGATCGTCTTCCCGTTTTCTCCAGGGAATAAGGCTCTGAATCTCCATAAATCCCTCCACGATTTTTCAGCCATTGCGGCCTGTTTCGGACAGACCGTTGCATTGGCCGTACCGCCCAAGCGGCCGTGCCCTGACAAGCGTCAGTACCGGCGAAATCATCTAAAACCGGCAGGAAATCGGGTTTTCAAGACAACAGGAATAGGCAGGTCCGTAAGGGCATGTGAAATGACTCCCGGGCTCTGGGGAAAAATCCACAAAGCCATAGGGAAATTTCCACTGCTCTCCGGGGTGCGGATAACCTAACGAAACCACGATTGCCTAAAAGACAAGCACCGGAGAGGTTGTTACGTCCTGACCGCAGTCATTGCGGCAGACTGGCGATTTGGGAAATCTAGGCCTCAAAACGCCGGATTTAAGTCCCATGCCGATCCACAATGCCGACGTCGCGAACGCCTTCGACGAAATCGCCGACCTCCTGGAAATCCAGGACGAAAACCCCTTCCGCATCCGGGCTTATCGGAACGCGGCCCGGCTCCTCCGTGGCCTCTCCAAGGACGTGGCCACCCTCGTCCGCGAAGGGGCGGACCTGACGGAATTTCCGGGAATCGGAGAGGACCTGGCTGGAAAAATCCGGGAAATCGTCGAAACGGGAGACTTGGAGCTCCTTCGAAAACTAAGGAAACGCCTTCCTCCGGGCCTTCCCGAACTCCTGCGCGTGCCGGGCCTGGGACCCAAACGGGTCCGGGCGCTGCATGAAAAACTGGGAATCGGGTCCCTCGAAAATTTGGGCCGCGCGATCCAGAAAGGTCTCCTCCGGAAACTTCCTGGTTTTGGAACGAAGACCGAAGGCCGGATTCTGGCCTCCCTCGAACGGAGGGCCTCCCAAGGGAAACGCACCCCCCTGGCCACGGCCGCCCAATACGCCGAACCACTTGCCGAGTACCTCCGAAAAGCCCGGGGCGTCCGCCGCGTGGAGATCGCCGGGAGCTACCGGCGCGGGAAGGAAACCGTGGGCGATCTGGACATCCTGGCGGCGGCCCATCCCGCCGAGCCGGTCATCGAGCGTTTTGTCTCCTACGACGAAGTGAAGGACGTCACGGCAAAAGGCCCCACGCGCTGCACGGTCTTTCTCCGGTCGGGAATCCAGGTGGACCTTCGCGTCGTCCCGCCGGAGAGCTTCGGGGCGGCTTTCCACTACTTTACTGGCAACAAGAACCACAACATCGCCGTGCGGCGCCGGGGCCAGGAACGGGGGCTCAAGGTGAACGAATACGGCGTTTTCAAAAAAGAACGCCGCATTGCCGGAGAAACGGAAGAGTCGGTCTTCAAGGCCGTGGGCCTTCCCTTCATCCCGCCCGAGCTGCGGGGGAACGCCGGGGAGATCGAGGCGGCGGAGAAGGGAAAGCTTCCCGAGCTAATCCGTCTCGAAGACCTCCGGGGCGACCTGCACGTCCATACGAAAAGGACGGATGGCCGAAATACCCTGCGGGAAATGGCCCGGGCGGCCAAAGAGTGGGGATTTGAATACTTCGCCGTCACCGAACACTCGAAGCGTCTCACCATGGTTCATGGACTAGACGAGCGGGCCCTTCGGCGCCAAGCCGAAGAAATAGACAAGACCGCCAGCGCTATCCGTGGAATCGCCATCCTCAAGGGCATCGAAGTCGATATTCTGGAAGACGGCCGCCTGGACCTCCCCGATGCCGCCCTGGCGGAACTGGACGTGGTGGTCGCCGCCGTCCACAGCGCTTTCGGGCTTTCAAAATCAAAGCAAACGGACCGGCTCCTGCGGGCCATCGACAACCGCTTGGTTACCGTCCTTGCCCACCCGACGGGAAGGCTCATCGACGAAAGGGAACCTTACGAAGCCGATTTCCCCAAAATCATCCGGCGAGCGAAACAAGCGGGCTGCGCCCTGGAGGTCAACGCCCATCCCGAGCGCCTCGACCTGCCGGACACCTTCTGCCGCCTGGCCAAACAGGAAGGCGCACTCCTGGCGATCAATTCAGACGCCCACAGCATCCAGGATTTCGAGAATTTGCGTTTTGGCGTAGGCCAAGCCCGGCGAGGTTGGATCGAAGCGTCGGACGTTCTGAACACGCGATCCCTTAAGAAACTGCGGAAATTCCTGCGGGCACGAAGGTAAACGAAAAGCCCAGGATCAGGCGGCAACTGGCAGTTTCTCCGCCACCGCGAGATCGTTCCGCACATCGTTTACGCCGGTGACGCGCCAGCAATCGGCTTCGGCGGCCCTGCGCTCCAGTTGGCTGCCCACCTGGTTTTTGAGGGTCACGTAGCCATCCTGGACGCGCACGCCGATCCCCACGGGATCGACCAGGGGATCCTTGTCGAATGCGATCCGGATGGCATCCGCGATCTCGGCGTCGGAATCTTCCTCCTCCGGCATCACGCCCAATCCGTTGACGACGTCCCGGGTCCCGGCCACCCACCAGGCCAGGATTCCCGCAAGCCGTTTGTGGGAAAGGGAGGGGACTTCCCCGTCTAAGGTGACAACCCCGTCATCAACCCGCACGTCGATCCAAAAGTCCAGTAATCCCCGCGGGAAAAAGGCTTGGGGGCCGGTGGAGCCACGGACAATGATTCCCGTAAAAGCGGAATCGCCCACGAGCTCATCCAGGACCTCCGAACAGATTTCTCCATCCCCCATCGCCTTGGTGGGATGGACCCGCAAGCGATCGATAATCCCTTCGACGCCTGAAACCCCCGCCGCCTGCCGAAGGGCCAACTTCTTGAGGTCTAACCCGCTCACCTCTCCTTCCAGCGTCAGAACGCCTTCTTCCCAAGAGGCTTTGACTTGTGAGAGATCGAAGTGCATGCGGGGCTCATCCCGCAGGGCCGCACGAACGTTTTCCTGGACTTTGTGTGCGAGGAACATGGGCAAAACCTCCAGATGGGTATTGCTCAAGCAAGCGGAGTGCCATGCGGTGTTTCATCCCGGAAGTTCGGAAAAGAAAATCGTTCCAATAAAACCCCGCTCGAAGTCCATGCAACGTTTTTTATTAAGAATATGAAAAATTCCCCAAACGCGGGAAATTTTCAACGATTAGCGACCTAAACATTCGTGAAAAAATCCATTTCTCAAAAGGGAAAATTCCATCTTGCTTTTCCGCGAAAAACGGCGTCAGCGTATGGTCCCATGGCGCTGGAACGGCCGCTCACCCTCTGGATGATTTCCTCCGAAATCACCCCCTACGCCCAGACAGGAGGGCTTGGAGACGTTTTGAGCGCTCTTCCCGCGGCGCTCGCCCAGAAGGGCCATCGGGTTCGCCGCTTCCTGCCGGGCTACGGCCAGGTGGACCGGACAGGGTTCCAAACGGACCCCGAAAAAATCGTTATTCCTTCGGGCCCCGATTCCCTCTCCGTTAGCTTTTCATCCAAGAAAGAACCCAGCGGCGTCATCACAACGTTGATCGAATGCCCGGAACTTTTCGGGAATCGCCGAGGAATCTACGGTGATTCAAATGCCGATTTTCCGGACAACGCAAGGCGGTTTTCTCTTTTTTCACGGGCGGTCTGCGAGTTAGCGGCGAATGCGGAAAATCCTCCCGATATTCTCCACGGCCACGATTGGCACGCGGCCCTCGTTCCGCTTTTCGCGAAATTCACCTGCTCCTGGCGGCGCGCGCCGAAGACCGTGTTCACCATCCACAACCTGGGCTACCAGGGGCGTTTTCCTGAAGGGGAACTTCAATGGCTCTCTCTTCCCGAAAACGTACGAAACGAAGTCTTCCGGATGGAAGGGATCGAATACTTCGGCGACGTGAATTTCCTCAAGGCCGCGCTCCTCTACTCAGACAAATTGACGACCGTGAGCCCCACTTATGCCCGGGAGATATTGACGCCGGAACACGGAGCCGGCCTGGACGGGGTCCTTCGCAAGCGCGCGGCCGATCTGAGCGGAATCCTCAACGGCGTGGATTACGGGGTCTGGAATCCGGAAACAGATGCCCTGATCCCCCGGAAGTACGGGGCTTCTTCCTCCAAAGAAGGAAAACGGGCCGCCAGAGCGGCCCTCGAAAAAGATTTTACCTTGCCGCCGTCGAACCGGCCGCTCCTTGGCGTGGTGAGCCGCCTCGTCCACCAAAAAGGGATCGACGTCTTCCTGGAAGCGGTGCCCGCCTTGCTCGAAGTGGGAGTGGATTTGGCCATCCTGGGAGCGGGTGACCAAGGATTAGTAGATACGCTGGAGCGGCTCCGACGGTCGTTTCCCGGGCGGATCGGCGTTTTCATCGGGTACAACGAACGGGCCTCGCACTTCGTATTCGCCGGGAGTGACGCCCTCCTCGTCCCTTCCCGCTACGAACCCTGCGGCCTCACGCAACTCTACGCACTGCGCTATGGAACCCTTCCCATTGCCCATCGGACAGGGGGGCTCGCCGATTCGATTTGTGACCTGGAGGAAGACCCTTCCGGCGGAACGGGCTTCCTCTTCTCCCCCCTCACCACGGCCGCTTTGGCGCACGCCGTCCGGCGGGCCGTATCCCTCTGGCGGGAAAACCCGGCCGAATGGCGAGCCGCCCAAAAACGGGCCGTGGAACAGGAATTTTCGTGGGACAAAGCCGCCTCCCGGTACGAAACGCTGTACCGGCAGCTCGTCGATTAAGGAGACGGCGGGAAAAAAGAAGTAAGCGATCCTGACGCCGGCAGGTAACAGCCGGTGACGTAATCCATCACCATCCGGTCCGAATTGTAGCGCCAAGCAAGCGTCGCCAGGGCGCGCTGAATGCGTCCGACCCACTTGGCCGGAATGCCGCCGGCGCTCCGCTCGAAAAATTCGGGGATCACCTCCCCTTCCAGCACTTCGTAGAGGCTGGCGGCGTCGCGCTCGTCCTGAACAGCCGGGTCGGCGTGGGTCTGGCCGCCGCCAAAGGCGTATCCGTTTTTACCGTCGTAAGCCTCCGCCCACCACCCGTCGAGCGTCGAGAGATTTAGAGTGGCGTTGAAAATCGCCTTCTGGCCGCTCGTGCCACAGGCTTCCAGGGGTTTGCGAGGAGTGTTGAGCCAAAGATCGCAACCCTGGAGGAGGTGGCGGCTCATGTTCATGTCGTGGTTCTCGATCAGGAAGATTTTCCCTTTGAACCTCGGCTCCTGGGTAAATTGATAAATCCGCCGGAGGATAGCTTTCCCGTGGTGATCGTTGGGATGGGCCTTGCCCGAAAACAGAATCTGGATCGGCTTGTCGGAATCGCCCAAAAGGCGCGCGAGCCGGTCCAGGTCGTGGAAGATCAGATCTGCGCGTTTGTACTCCACGAAACGGCGCGCGAAACCGATGGTCAGCGCGGCGGGGTTGAGCGGCGGCGTCAAAGGAACATTCAAGCGCTCCTCCCGCTGATGGAGGCGCCGCTCGACGAAGGTGAGATTTTTCTGCTTGAGGAGGCACTTGAGGTCCCAGAGTTCGAAAGGGTCGCACTGGTGGATCTTGTCCCAAAGTTCCGGCCGGCAGAGCTTTAGAAGCCAGTCCTCTCCGAGGCTCCGCCGGAAGAGTTCCGCCATGTCGAGGGCGATCCAACTGGGCACGTGCACGCCGTTGGTCACATGACCAATGGGAACCTGGTGAACGTTGCGATCGGGCCACAGGGATTGCCACATGGTGCGGCTCGTGTGGGCGTGAAGCGAGCTGACGGCGTTCGTCTGGTTGGCGAGCTTGACGGCAAGGACCGTCATGCAGAAGGACTCCGATTCGTCCTGGGGGTTGACCCGTCCAAGGCCCAAAAGCTGAGGCACCGCGAGCCCCAGGCGGCGGCGTAGCGGCTCCAGGTGTTCCTCCACCAAATCCGAGGAAAAGCGGTCGTGCCCTGCGACCACGGGCGTGTGGGTGGTGAAAAGCGTCCGGCCCCGGACGATCTGGACGGCTTCCTCGAAGGAAAGCCCGCGCTCCTCTTTGATCTGCGCAGCCGCCTCCAAGGCGGCAAACGCGCAATGCCCTTCGTTTAAGTGGAGCACGCCCGGGTGGACGCCCAGAGCCCGAAGAGCCTGATATCCGCCCACTCCCAGCACGACTTCCTGGAGGAGCCGGTTGCGTTGATCGCCTCCGTAGAGGCGCCGGGTCAAGGTGTTCCGGTGGGTTCCGTCCAATCCTTCGCAACAATCGAGAAGCAGGAGGCGGGCACGTCCGATCCGCGTGTGCCAGAGGAAAATCGGGATTGAACCGGAATTGACCAAGATTTCGATCTTCCTGTGATTTCCGTGGCCGTCCAAGAGGGGTTCCACGGGAACGCGGCGCAAGTCGAGATCGGTATAAACTTCTTCCTGCGACCCGTCGGCGGAGATGTGCTGGTAGAAATACCCCTCCCGGTACAAAAGGCTTACGCCCCAGATCGGCACTCCCAGGTCGGAGCTGCTCTTCAAATGATCCCCCGCCAGGACACCGAGCCCGCCCGAATAAATGGGGAGCGATTCGTGGAGACCGAACTCCGCCGAAAAATAGGCGACCGGCCGGGCAGCCAGGCCCGGAGCGCTCCACAGGGCCCAATGGCGGTCACTCGCCAAGTAATCCCGCAAGGAGTGGCAAGCGCGTTCCAAACGCATGCAGTAGCGGGGATCGGCCCGCTGGGCCTCGATCTTCCGCGGATCGACCTCGGCCAGGAAAGCCGTGGGGCTGTGGTTGACCTTCCGCCAAAGGTCGACGTCAATGTCGCGGAACAAATGGTCGAACTCACCATTCCAGGTCCACCGGAGGTTTCCGGCCAGCTCGGCGAGGCGCTCGCGCAAGGGGATCATAAAAACGTCCTTTTGGAATAGACCGCCGCTCCAGCCATTTCCGGTTTGATTTTCAATTCATAGATCCGACGGGTGTTCCCGAATTCCGCGTTGTTGCTCTTGGCGGCTTCCAAGCGAGAGAGAAAACCGGATTCGAGCGCGAGCCCGAAGCGTTTCTCCGAGAGTTCGATCACCCGCCCAGCATAGCGCAGAATCTGAATGGTTCCCGTTTCCGATGGATCATCAAAGAACCAGCCGCAGCTCGTATACATGAACAGAGCCCATCGCTGGATTTCCAGCAATTCGAAAGCTTCCGACATCTCCTCCGTCGTGAGCGCTCGCGTGGCGTGGCGGGAGAAAAACCGGGTGGCCGCCGGGTAAGAGTTATCCAACAAGAGAGAAATAAAATCATCCCGCGCGGCCCAAGGGTCCTGAAAATACCGGTTGGCGGCTCTCTCGTAAGAAGGGATTCCCTGGTCCCGCAGCCAATCGAGCGCCTCCCGGAGCGGCCCTCTCCAGGATTGATTCCAAGCCGGGTGCTTGCCCGTGTTGCACCCGCAATCACTCCGCCACCGTTCCACGCCGTGGGCGCAGCTCCACGAAGTCCCTTCGCGGATTTCCACCTCGGACGTGGGTGGGTGTTTTTCCAGGTATTCTCCGTAATTGGCAAGACGGACGTCCGGGTCTTTCTCCAGGGAATCGAGCGCATAAGCCAGGGCCATTTCACCGAACTTGTGGTGGTGGCCGTAGGTCTCCCCATCCGTGGCGATGTGGGCCAGCTGAGGAGCCGGAGAAGAATTATCAAAGACGCCCATTAAGCGGTCCGAGAAATTCCTGCCGTCCGAAAGGAGGTTCTCAAAGGCAACCGCCCTCGAAACGGGGCCATCGTAAAAGAAAAGGGCGATCGAACGCCCAGAGGGCAATCGTTGGAGATACGGGTGGCGCGGGTTGATGGCCTCCCCCACCACCTCCCGCCAGGCCCCGCCTTCCTTCCGGACCCGGGCGGCCTGGTGGGGAGCGAGAATCGTAAAGCGGATTCCCTCTTCCGTGAGGATTTCCAAGGTCTCCCGGTCGACGGCCGTTTCGGGAAGCCAGAGGCCCTCGGGTTTTCGCCCGAAACAGTGCTCAAAGTCCCGGATTCCCCAGACAATTTGCGTGCGCTTGTCCCGCGCGTTGGCGAGCGGAAGGATCACGTGGTTGTAGGCCTGCGCGATGGCCGAGCCGTGTCCTGAAAACCGCCTGGCGCTCTCGCGGTCGGCCGTCCGGATGGCGCCGTAAACGGCGGGCCGTTTGCGCTCCAGCCACGAAAGGAGAGTCGGTCCAAAATTGAAGCTGATGCGGGAATAGTTGTTGAGCTGCTGAGCGATGGCTCCGCCGCCGTCCAGAATCCGCGCCGAGGCGTTTGGCTCATAGCACTCGGCACTGATCCGCTCGTTCCAATCGTGAAAGGGGGCGGCCCCCTCCTGCCGCTCGATCTCCCCCGTCCACGGGCTCTCCCGCGGAGGCTGGTAGAAGTGGCCGTGAATGCAGACGTACCGGTTCATCCCCGTCCCTCCCCAGCCCGGAGAAACAGGGCCGCTAGCGGTGGAAGGTAGAGTTCGAGCGAGTGCTGGCGCCCATGGGCCGGAACGGAAGAGGCCTGCACACCGCCCAGATTGCCGCCGCCGCTTCCGCCGTAGTAGTCGGCGTCCGTGTTGAGAATTTCAGCCCAGCGCCCTCCATGAGGGACACCCACGCGATAGGAGGAACGAGGCACGGGGGTCAGGTTGAAAACCACGAGAACGGCGTCTTCCGGATTTTTCCCTTTCCGAAGGAACGAAAGAACGCTTTGATCGGCGTCGTTGCAGTCGATCCACTCAAAGCCCTCCGGCTCGCAATCCTTTTCATGAAGAGCGGGTTCGGCCGCATAGAGGCGATTCAAATCGGAAGTGAGTCTCGAAATCCCCCGGTGGGGAGAATGTTCGAGGAGATGCCAATCCTGGCTCTCTTCATGATTCCATTCGCGCCATTGACCAAGCTCACCGCCCATGAAAAGGAGCTTCTTTCCCGGTTGCCCGTGCTGCCAGGCCAGGAGAAGCCGGAGATTGGCGAACCGCTGCCAGTCGTCCCCCGGCATCCTGCCGAGGAGGGAGCCCTTCCCGTGGACCACTTCATCGTGAGAGAGCGGCAAGATGAAATTTTCCGTATTCGCATAAAGGCCGCGGAAGGTGAGGTCGCTTTGGTGGTGCTTGCGATAAACCGGGTCCCGGGCGAAGTACCGGAGGGAATCGTTCATCCACCCCATGTCCCACTTGTAACCAAAGCCAAGCCCCCCAACCCATGTGGGCCTGGAAACCTGGGGCCAGGCGGTAGACTCCTCCGCGATGATCTGCACGTCGGGGTAGTGACGATAAGCTTCTTCGTTGAGGCGGCGCAAAAAGGCGATGGCTTCGAGATTCTCCCGGCCGCCAAACCGGTTGGGAATCCACTCCCCTTCTTTGCGGGAATAATCGAGGTAGAGCATGGACGCCACGGCGTCCACGCGAAGCGCGTCGGCGTGATAGCGGTCCAGCCAGAAAAGGGCACTACTTATGAGGAAGGACTGAACTTCCCGCCGGCCGTAATTGAAGATCGCGCTGCTCCAATCCGGATGAAAGCCCTGGCGTGGGTCGGCGTGCTCGTAGAGATGGGTTCCGTCGAACTTCGCAAGACCGTGGCCGTCGCAAGGGAAGTGAGAAGGAACCCAATCCAGGATCACGCCCAGGCCGTTCTGGTGGAGGTGATCGACCAGGAACATGAAATCCTGGGGAGTTCCGTACCGGCTCGTCGGAGCAAAATAAGCGGTCGTCTGATACCCCCACGAGCCGTAGAAGGGATGCTCCATCACCGGAAGAAGTTCGACGTGGGTAAATCTCAAGCGACGGGCATATTCCGCCAGCCGCGGCGCCAGTTCCCGGTAAGAAAGAAAGCGATTCCCCTCCCCTCGCATCCACGACCCCAGATGGACTTCGTAAATGCTCCACGGGGCATTCCTCGCGTTTTTCCCTCTCCGCGAGGCCATCCAGTCCCGGTCCTTCCATTCGTAGCCGAGGCCCCAGGCGACCGAGCCCGTCTTCGGCGGCGTTTCACAAGAAAAGGCAAAGGGGTCGGCCTTTTCAGCGGCTGCTTTCGTATGACGGGAAACGATCCGGTACTTATAGACCTGTCCTTGCGATGCACTCGGAACGAATGTCTCCCAGATTCCGGAGTCTCCGCGCGACCGGAGGGAATGGGTTTCGGGATTCCAGCCGTTGAAATCACCGATCACCGAAACAGTGCTCGCATCGGGCGCCCATACGGCGAAATGAAAACCGGCCGCCCCGCCAGCATGGCCTGGATGGGCTCCCAACTTCTCATAGAGCCGGAAATGGGTCCCTTCATTAAAAAGATGAAGGTCCTCCGAAGCCAGCAAAGAGACCGGAGAAGAAAGCCCGCTCGGGGAATTAAAAGCCATGGGCCTTCCCGCCGCGGGCTTCGTCCACCTTCGAAAGGAGCGCCTGAACGCGCGGATCTTTTGAAAATTCCTCAATCCCATAACGCAGGCGGTGGCGCCAGTTGGGTGCTTCCTCGGAAGTGCCCGGGATGTTCTGAAAATGTTCCTCCAGCCAAAGGTCCTCCAGGTTGACGAGAAGGCACCCGGCGTCACTTTCCGCAAGAAAAGACAAAAACGCCTCGAAAATTTCTTCCAGAGAAACCGAAGAACCCTTCAAGCGGCCCGACGCATGAAGAAATTGAAGGATCGCCTGGCGGGAAGCCTCCCGCTGAACGGCCTCCTTCTCGGCTTGCGCGGAATCAGTAAGTCCAAGGCGATTTCGTTCCAAGACATCGAGCCCCTTCCAAAACGCCGCGAAAGGAGCGAGATCGTGGGTATTGAGGGAGGCCATGGCGTTTTCGGGCGGCAAAGAAACTTCCGGAAAAGAACCGGGCGATACGAAGAGCTGGGCGACATAACTTCGCCGCATGCTGCGTTCGTCCATCGCCTCTCGCACTTCGGGCGGAACGGTGCCGAGGTCTTCTCCCACGATGATGGCCTCGTTTCGATGGGATTCGATGGCCAGAATCGCATAAAGCTGCTCCCAGGGATAGCGGACGTAAACGCCGTCCTTGGCATCGAACCCCTCGGGAATCCAGAAAAGCCGGTGGAGCCCCATGACGTGGTCAATCCGGAGCATGCCGGCGGCGCTCAAATGATGGCGTATGACTTCGGTAAAATAACGATGGCCTTTTTCCTGAATCTTTTGAGGATGGAGCGGAGGGAAACCCCAGTTCTGGCCTTTCGGAAAAAAAGAATCCGGCGGGGCGCCCACGGCCACGCGGGGAACGAGAGAGTCCCGCTCCCGCCAAGCATCGTAACCATCCGGGTAAAAACCCAAAGGGAGATCGAGATAAAGGGATTGCCCGTTGGCTCGCGAATGGTTTGAAGCGTCTAATAATTGCTCCTGAGCGAGCCACTGGACGTAGAGATGATAGCGCTGCTCTTCGCTATCACGGCTTTCCGCCCCTAAATCCCCCGCTCGAAGGGATTCCGGCCAAAGCGGCCAGGGCCGCCCCTCTCTCTGCCATACAGCACGGAAAGCGGCGTAGCGCTCCACCTCGGGATGCGTCTTGAGAAACTGCTCGAAAGAGTTTCTGCGCTCCGCGGATTGCTGGAAAAAAGTTTTCGAAAGCTCCGCCAGAATTAACCGCTTGACGCGGCAAACACCCCGCCAATCGACGAGCAGGGCCGCATGCAGGCGTGTCAACTCGCTTTGAAACCCAGGGCTTTCGAAAGCCGCCCGGGCAGGGGCGCATTCCGAAAACTCCGGAACACGTTCGACATCAATGAAAAGCTCATTCCAAAAAAGCCGGCTCAAGGGGAGGTACGGGCTTCCCATTCCTTCTCCACTCACCGGAAGGAGCGGAAGAGTGGCCACAAAAGACGCACCTTGTTCGCTGGACCACGCGGAGAGCTGCCTCAGATCGGAAAAATCACCGACACCCCAGCTCTTGCGAGAATGAAGGGCATAGAGCGGAGAAAAAACGCCCCATCGCTTTGAGCCGTTGGCGCCATACATGCGTGAAGGAGCATGAAGGAAAAGGGCTTCACAGCGATTTTTTCCGATTACTAACGACAGATGGTGATAACCCGGCGGAACGTCCTGGGGAAGGGAAATCACCGCAGGTTCCCGACTGGTCTTTCTTGGATGATTCGAGAACCACGAGAGTTCTTCCCCATCTTCCATTTTAAGCGTGCAATGGACGGGAAGTTCGGTCGCCAGTTTGAATTCGAACGGGCGCCCTTCCCAGGAGACAAGCACCGGCGGCACGCCCCCCTTCGCACTCTCCTGGAGATCCCGGACAGCGGCGCCAGCGCCGGAGAAATCCTCCAAGGGGGCGCCCAAGGCTTTCAACACTGCCAGCAACGCCTCGATCGAAGCTTCCCGCCGGACTCCGTGGACGTCCATGTATTCCAGGAGGACTCCGTACCTTTCGGCCAGCGTCCGAAGTCTCTCTAATTCGTGAACAGCCATCTTCCCCATCTTGAAAGGCTTCCGAAGCCTGTGGGAGACGCCTGCATCCACGATCGTTGCGCGCGCTTCCCAGTTCCCTCAAATTTTTGGCAGGCGGGCTTGCGGGCGGGGATGACTGGGATCAGGAGACCGCTGTTCCCCTTAAAAAGCCTCGCCCCGGGCTTTCTGCCCGGGGCACCTACGGCACCTCCCTCCGGCGGATCAGGCGGCTTGAGCTACAGGCTCTTCGAACTCATCCGGACTCCACACATGGCTTCCAAGGAGTTCCACCAGGGCCTCTTCCATGGTTTCGACGCGACAAGGCTTGGAAACGATCCGGTCGGCCCCCAGGCGTTTTAACTCCTCGCAATCGTGGTATTTCCGGAAAAACGCGGAATGGAAAAGGATCTTGGGCCGCTTGAGGATGTTCCTTCTTGGAAACTCCCGCAGGAACTCGACGCCGTTGCCGTCCGGCAAGAGGCCGTCGATCACGAGGACGTCCGGTGTCCCCCAACCGAGCCGTGCCTGAAGGTCGGTGAGACGGCTGAATCCTTCAAACGCAAATCCCAGTTCCTCCGCGAGTTTTTCGAGCAACTTGAGAGTGGCTTCGTCGTCGTCAACCGCAAAGAGATAGGGGCCTTCCTGAAGCTTACCGTTCATCTTGTCCTCCTCCATCCGATACGTAAAACCACTTCCCGCTAAGCGGCGATCTTCGTGGAAAGTTCAAGGCCGTGGCATTTGTGCCACCCGCAAGGAACGGTCCCGTGCAGCCCCAGCATCCCGCGGACGACACACGCCAACTCTTCGAGTCGAACAGGTTTGATAAGGAAACCGTCGAATCCTGTAAGACGCCGCATGCGTTCGGCGGGTTCGGTAGAAAGAGCGAGAATCTTCGTATGCTGCCCCTCTGGGAGCGTCCGGACGCGGTGAGCGGCCTGCTCTCCGTTCATCCGTGGCATCCGGTAATCCATCAAGATGAGCTCGGGCCGAATCTTCTGCGTCATCTCAACCGCTTCTATGCCGTCTCCAGCGTAGAAGCAACGAACCGGAAGATCCCGAAGGGCCTCGGTGTAAAGGCGTTGAGCAAACATCACGTCGTCTGCGATGAGAACCTTGTACTGCATGAGGAGAACCTTTCTTGTGTGTCCACCGCGTATCTCCCCCAGACAAAGCAACCTGCGTGCCATTCGACGGTTTGAGCGAGAAACCGGGCCAGCCGTGAATAAAACAGGAGTATTCCCCCAAATTCACCAAATAAGGTGAGAAGATTTTCCGGGGAGAGCGAGAATTTCCGGCAAAATCCATGAAAACCCTATACCTCTGGCGCTGGAAATTCCTTTCGCCGCAGCGAAAGTTTTCCCATGCCGTTCTTGAGCGGCAATGGAAGCCCACGAATTGAATGGAACTGGCTTCAAAAGGGAAAACGGCCTCGTACCACCGGATAAAACCGGGAGTACGGGCCGCCTTGCCCGGAAAAAGTAAAAAGCGTCCCTAGGGGCGGGCTTCGCGCTTGGTAACCGATCCCATCACCTGACCGGCGCGATGGCGCTCTTCGACCTGGCCGATGTCGGAGAGGGAAATGACCCCGGCACAAGTGCCGTCGTCGTTCAAGACCAGGATCCGGGACTTCTTGGCCCGGCACATGCGGTCTTCGGCCAGGTGCAAGTCCTCTTTGGGACGACAGGAGACGATTTCCTTCGTCATCACCTTGCTAAGGGGCGTGGAACCGGTTTTGCCAGCACCCACAACCCGCAGGGCAATGTCGCGGTCCGTCACGACACCCGTCACCTTGCCACCCGCGTCCACGACGGGGATGAGGCCCACATTTTCGCCTTCCATGAGCTTGGCACAGGCTTCGGCGCTTTCCTTCGCACCGCACGTCTTGGGATTCTTCGTCATCACATCTTGGCAAAGCATGGAACTTCCTCCTTGTTTACTGAAAGCCAGCTTGCGCGAGGCCCCCCCGCTCCGCCATGACGGCGATCAATGCCCGGTTTTTCCACTGACATCCGTTTCCGACCACTCCCGGTTGAAGGAAAAGAACAGAACGCCGTAGTGCTGCATTGCCTCGCCTCACCTCACCTCACCCCGTCTGCGTGAGCGTGGCGAAGATCTTGGGGAGGCGGAGGGAGAGCGTTTCGGGCTCCAGGTGGATGGCGTACTGGTTCTTGAAGTGGAGTTTGAGGAGCGGCCCGCCGTCGGGATCGATCGTGA
>JBFLVN010000037.1:0-18744 GCA_040758475.1 Bdellovibrionota bacterium | reverse complement strand
CACCCGGACCGACTCGAAGGCCCGGATCACGGAAATCTTCGGCACCCCCCGCGTGGGTTTCGAACCCCGGGAGGTCTATCCCAACATCTTCGCCGTGAACCTGGACGCCGACTCCTGCATGAAGGACTACGTGGTTCGGAAAGTCCGGATCGAAATGATCTACAACGCGGCTTTCCGTTTCCCGTTCGTCCGGAACACGATGAATTTCTTCCCTGGGATCAAGGAATTCATGATCATGTACCAGATCATGTGCCTCGAAGGAGCCCGGGACCGCTCGGGAAAGCCCCGGTGGGACCTCGTCATCTTCGACGGCCCCACAACGGGGCATTCCCTCTTTTACCTCCAGTGCGCCAAGGTCCTGGTGGACATCCTCCAGGCAGGCCCCTTCTACCGCGACGCCCTCAAGGTCCATGAAACGATCATCGATCCCCAAAAGACCTGCTTCAACGTGGTGACGCTCGCCGAAGAGATGCCGGTCAACGAAACGATCGAGCTGATCCGGAACGCCAAGCAGGTCCTGGACGTGCCGCTCGGATACGTTTTCATCAACGCCGTTCAAGAGCATGTTTTCCAGGAATCCAACGGTATCCCCGCGGCACGGCCGGGCGTTGACAAAATACGCGCCGACGCGGCGGGAGCAGCCAAGATGGCGGGGGGCCTCGGCGGAACGGAGGCCGTGCAGGCACTCCTTGAATGCGCGGCCTTCCAGACCGAGCGGGCGGACTTGAACCGCCAGTACATCGACAAGCTCCTCTCGGAGCCCATGCGCTTCGTCGAGATTCCATTTATTTATTCGAAGAACTTCGATCTCAACACGATCGACGGCATCGCCAAGACCATCGGGACCCGACTGGATGCCCCGGCAGGAGGGCCGCGCTGATGCTCACCCTTCCGGGCCTTCTGCGGCGCAAGGAAGTTCTCGTCTGCGTGGGATCGGGCGGCGTCGGCAAAACGACGACGAGCGCCGTGCTCGCCCTCCAGGCGGCCGCCCAGGGGAAAAAAGCCATCGTCTTGACGATTGACCCCGCCCGGCGCCTCGCCGATTCCCTGGGGCTCGAAGAGCTTCCGGCCGAGCCCCGGCAAGTCTCCTCCCAATGGCTCTCGCGCCTCGGAGTGCCCATCAAGGGGGAACTCTGGGCCATGATGCTCGACGCCTCCCAGACCTTGGAAAATATCATCCGCCGGCACACGGGCAGCCGGGAAGAGGCCGACGCCATCTTCAACTCGATGATCTACAACCAGGGGGCCAAGAGCCTGATCGGCTCCCCGGAATACATGGCGGTGGAAAAACTCTACGAACTCTACGAATCGGGCGACTACGACCTCGTGGTCCTCGACACGCCACCGGCCAAGCACGCCCTCGACTTTCTGACGGCTCCGGACCGGATGGTGAATTTCCTCACCGACAACAAGCTTTTGAACCTGCTGATCCGTCCCGCCATCCAGGGCGACTCCTTGGGTTCGCGGCTCCTGCGATGGGGCACGGCGGGGTTCGTCCGTGTGCTGGAAAGCGCTTTTTCGAGCGAATTCCTCACGGCGGGTTCCGAATTCTTTACGGCCCTCCGGGGCCTCTACGATGGCTTTAGAAGCCGGGCGGCGCGCATCCAGCGCCTCTTCCGCGACGAGCGCCTCGGATTCATCCTCGTCACCTCTCCCAACCGCCTCACCATCGACGAGGCGGTCTACTTCCATTCAAAGCTCGTCGAATTCGGGATGCCGTTCGAAGGGATCATCGTGAACAAAGTGCACCGGGACTATCTCAAAGACGCTTCGGGCGCCCCCCGGCCGGGTTTCGAGGAGCTCTCCCGCCTCGTGCACAAAGAGCGGGATTTGAAATCCCTCCTCTCCCACGCCGCCGCCGATCTAGGGGAACACCCCTCGGCCCCTCTTTGGCGGGCGGCGCTTCCCCATCTCCTTCAGAACTTTCTCAATTTCCAGGTGCTTGCCGAGATCGATGAAAAAAACATGGAGCGGCTCAATTACCTGGTAAAGGGAGACCAGTTCCTTCAGTTGGTCCCCTATCTGGAACAGGACGTCCACGACGTCGCCGGCCTCAAGGCCATCAGCCATCACCTCTTCGGCGCATCCGCCCCCTCCGCATGAAAAGCGTTCCCGAAGCAATCAGCGAAATTCTGGGTTCGGTCCGGCCTTCGGGAACCGAACGGGTACTCCTTCTCGAAGCCCAAGGCCGCGTGCTCACGGAAGCGGTGCGGGCGCGCCACCAAGTCCCGCCCCTGAACAACTCGGCCATGGACGGTTTCGCCGTGCGGTCTTCCGATACCCAAGGAGCTTCCGACCTTTCTCCCAAGCGCCTCCGGGTAACACAGGAAATCCTCGCCGGACGGCTTCCCGGCGGAGAACTAAAGCCCGGTGAAGCCGCCCGCATTACGACGGGTGCCCCCGTGCCCAAAGGGGCCGATGCCGTCGTCATGCAGGAAAACACGCGAAGTCCAAAGGATGGGGAGGTCGAAATCCTCCGGCCGGTGAGCCCAGAAGAAAACGTCCGTTTTGCCGGTGAAGATGTGGAAGCCGGCAAAGAGGTTCTCCATCCGGGCCGGGTGATCGGACCCGCCCAGATCGGGCTGCTCGCGCTGCTTGGCCGCTCGGTCGTCCAGGTGCGAAGGCGCCCTCGCGTCGCGATCCTTTCGAGCGGAGACGAACTCGTAGGCCTCGACGGCGATACGGAAGGATGGAAGACCATTGACTCAAACGCCTATGCGGCGGCCGCCCAAGTGCGAGAAGCGGGGGGGGAACCGATCCTCCTTCCCCTGGCCCCCGACAACCGGGAAGCCCTTCGCCAAACACTCGAGACGGCCAAGGGAGCGGACGTTCTTCTATCGACGGCGGGCGTTTCCGTGGGCCCGCACGATTTCGTCCGCCTCGCCCTCGAAGACCTGGGATTTCGCCTCTCCTTTTGGCGGGTGCGGCAGCGGCCGGGTTCTCCGCTGGCTTTCGGGCTCTGGGAGGGAAAGCCCGTGTTCGGCCTCCCTGGCAATCCGGTTTCGGCCGCCGTGTGCTTTGAGGTCTACGCCCGCCCGGCCCTCCGGAAAATGGGCGGCCACGCGCAGGTATTCCGTCCGGTCGTCAAAGCCACGCTGGAAGGTCCTATAAAGACCAAACCCACCCACACATATTTCCTGCGGGCACTTCTGGAACGGGGCCGAGCGGGGTGGATTGCCCGCCCTTCGGGCCTCCAGAGTTCGGCGGCCGTAAAACCCCTTGCCCAGGGAAACGCCCTGCTCGTCGTTCCCGAGGGGGCCGAGCCCCCCGCTCCCGGCGCGGGGGTTTCCTGCATCGCGCTCGAACCCGAAGGCCTCGAACTGCCCGGCGAAGAAATCGCGGAGGCCTTGGGGTTTCCAAGGGGCTAATCGGGGGATTTGAGCCCTTCAGCGGGGGGGCTTTTTACATCAATTCATTTGCCCTGCCGCCCGCCCATCTGATAGCTTTTTGAGGGAATCGTTGTGAGCTAAGTCAGGGTTTTCCCTGAGCTTTTTGGGGAAATGGCCGGGTGCGGGCGCGGTTTACTGCGCCAGCCTCTCCCAAGTCCCCGCCCGTCTCTTGATCGTGGGCCGGGCTTTGGAAAGTGCAAGCGGCTTCGGGGGAAGGAAAACCAGGGAAGTATGCACCGGCGCGGCAGCCAGGTGGGGACCGGAGGGGTCCGAACGAGCGTCTTTGCTCGCGCTTGGCTTTTCCTTTTATTCGCGATCCTCTCCTTCCCAGAGGGCGCCTTTGCCCAGGGAAGCATCCGGCGGCCCATCGCCCCGACTCTTGCCGGCACACCGGGCCTCATTCGAACCGTTTCCGCCCAGGCCCATCCCGTAGGCAGCCTCTCCTTCGGTCTGCACGCCGAGTTTTTCACGGCTGAAGGCTTCACTTTCCCAAACACCACCACGACCCGCACGATCGCCGATCTCTCCGGCAACTGGGTCCCCTACTCTTTCGAAGTACAGAACCAGCGGTTTTTCACGGACGTTTCGCTCAAGTGGCTCGCCTCCGCCGTGAAGTTCGAAGGCAACAACACATTGCCTATTCCACCACCCGAGCTCATTCAGGTTTCCGCCTTGGAACTCTACTTGCGGGCCGTCCGCACCCAGGCCGATGAAGACCAGATGGAACCCCATTCCTTCGGCCTCGGTCTCGGCCTTCTGATGCCCTCCAAGGTAGATGAAATCGGAATTGATTTTGGACAAACCAGCGTCGAAATCGACGCTCTCTATACCTGGGACATGGCGGCTCAGGATGAAGAGAAACCGCCCGTGCGTCTTCATGCGAACCTGGGATACTTCCTCGCGAACATCAGTTCTACCGAAGGCTTTTTCAGCACCGGCAATCCAGATGATGTTAGCGATTCCAACACCATCCTTCGATTCGCCTTTGGCCAGTCGGTTTTCGATCAACTGCGAATCCGGCTCGGGGCCGAATACGTCCACCGGCGCTTCACCCCGTTCCTTGAATGGAACATGAATTCACTCCTCGAATTCCCCGACGAAATCAGCTTTCTGGATTCGCCGCAATGGCTTACGCCGGGCCTTCGGATCAGGCCGACGCCGGACATCAACATCACGCTGGCCGCTGAAATCGCCCTGGTGCAGGCGGCCCATCCGGAGGTTTCGGTCCTTCCGGACTGGAATCTGATCATCGGCCTCGCTTATACGCATATTCCGACGCCGCCCCCGCCCCCGCCGCCCCTCATCGAGCCCAAGGAGCGGCCTATCGCCCTGATTACGACCGGCAAGGTGAGTGGCGTCGTCTACGACGCCAATACGAACCAGCCGCTCGCGGGCGCGGTGCTCTCCTTCCCCGGCAGGGATTTGACGTCCCTCATCACGGCGGAAACGGGCGCCTACACGACCTACGACCTCCAGGCCGGACCGGTGGAAATCCGGGTCGACCGGACGGGGTATTTGAGCCGCTCCGCCTCGCCGGTCGTCGTCGCCGGGCAGACCGTCACCCAGGATTTTTACCTCGTCCCGCAGGTCGTCGAACCCGAGAAGGGGACATTCCGCGGCACGGTCCAATCGCTTGAAGGGGAGTTCCTGGCGGCCAAGGTGAGCCTCTTCGGGACGGAAGAGTCCCGCACGACCGAAAAGGGCGCCGGAGCGTTCCTCTTCGAGCTTCCGGCCGCCGAGTACCGGGCGACGGCGGAGGCGGTGGGCTACTTCCCCGAAACGTTCCCCTTCAGCCTCGCGGGCGGCCAGGTCCTCATCCATGATTTCGTGCTCAAGAAGAAGCCCGAACTCAAGAAGAAGAAGTTCGTGGAAGTGGTGGAGAACCGCATCCAAATCAGCCAGATGATCTATTTCGCGACCGGGAAGGCGACCATCCTCGAACAGTCCTTCCCCGTCCTGCGGGAAATCGCCGACGTGCTCAAGGAGAACCCGCACCTCCTGCTCGTCGAAATCCAGGGCCACACCGACAGCCGGGGCAAGGACGACGTGAACAAGAAGCTCTCGCAGAACCGGGCCGATTCCGTCCGCAACTTCCTCGTGAAGGAAGGCGTCGAATCGGCGCGGCTGACCGCCGTGGGCTACGGCGAAGAAGTGCCCATCGTCTTCCCGGACGACACCAAGGAGAAACAGGCGCGAAACCGCCGGGTCGAATTCATTATCCTGAAGCAGGGAACGCCCTGATTTCCCCTTTGAACCCGTAACGCGAAGCGGCTGGAACCCCTGGAACCCTCTCCCCGCGAGGCCTGGCATGGAGTCTTATTTAGCCTTGACACCCCACGTAACACCCAGTAAATACTGGGTTATTCGGGAATCCATGGCCAATGGAGTGGTGGCGGAGGGGGGATGAACAAATCCGAACTCATCCAAGCGCTGGCTGAACACCAGAAGCTTCCGCTCATCAAGGCCGAGAAGATCGTCAACGCCATCTTCGACCAGATGATCGATGCCCTCAAGAACGGGGAGAGGATCGAAATCCGCGGTTTTGGGAGCTTCGAGAACCGCTATTACGAGGCTTACACGGGCCGCAATCCCAAGACAGGGGAGGCCATCAGCGTTCCTCCTAAACGCCTGCCGTTCTTCAAGGTAGGGAAAGAACTCAAGGAACGGGTCAACCGCGGAGCCGCCAGGAAAGGCGGGAATTCCTCGGAGTCTTACGATGACGACGACGAGGATGATGACGAAGAGTAAAAAGGCCGCCTGAAAACCGGCGTTCCATCCGGATTCCGTCTTTTCTTCTTAAAAATCCGTTTTCCCCAAGACAGCCGTCTTACGCCTGGAGCATTCCGCTCTGATCGGCGAACGCTTCGAGAAGGGGCTCGGCCTGCCACCCCTCTTCGCGTTGGGCCGCAAGTCCGATCCGGTAAAGGGTCGAAACGGGGACGATCACGAGGCCGCGCCGCTGGGCGAGCTTGAGGAGCTTCCCAGTCGCGTGCTGTTCCGCGTCGGCGGGCAGGGGCTTTCCGAGAAACCCGTTGACGACGAGAACGCCCTTCGTATCCGGGTCTTCATCGGCCAGATGGCGCATGAGGTCGCGCCCGGCCGCTTCGTCGATGGGGCCGTCCAGCGTGACGACGTGGACCAGGAAATCCGCCTCAGCGCTCTGCACCCGGATAGCCGGGCGGTCCGCCACGGGTGAAGAAACACCCTCTGCTGTCGTCTTCAAGACGGATTGGAAAAATTCGGAGACGAGCCCGGCGGCCTGGGAAGCGGGCTGAAAAAGAAGCCCGTCCCATTTGGAAAGGGAGGATATTTTCTCCCGCACCTCCGTGGCTTGCCGCTGAAGTTTCCCGGCCTCTTCCTCCAGCCGCCTGGCTTCCGAAACGAGATCGGAGAGATTGGGGGCCTTTGCCTTGAAATCCTCGAGCCATTCCGGCACGGGAAGCTTCGCGGCAACCGCCGGTGAAGGAACGGGTGGCGGAGCGGGCTTCGCCGGTTCCGGCGGAGGAGGCTCCAGAACGGGGGATTCTTCCCGGGGAGCAGATTTCCGTTGCATCAAGGCGTCCAGCTCGTCGCGGGCGTCCCCAAAGACCCTCTGCACGTCGCTTTCGAAACTCGTATCCACCATGGAAGAAAAAGCGCTGGCTGGCTTGGGCGGCTCGGGCGGCTCGGGGGCCTCTGGCGCGCCCAGAAAGTCGCTATCCGAAGCCGCTTCCAGGGAAGCCGAGGGAGGGGGTTCCGCGGGAGCAGGAGCGGCGAGCGCTCCCAAGTCGGCGGCATCCGCTCCATCACCCGCATCTCCGGTTTCGACTTCGAATTGCTCGGAAGATTCGGCGGTTCCCTCTCCCGTAGCAAGGGTCTCGACGGATTCATCCCCGGACTCATTGGACCCAGCCTCGGCGGACACCACTTCCAGCTCGGCGCTTTCGGAAGAAGGCGCCTCTGCCGGCGGAGCCGGTGCTTCCGCTTTTTCGCCCGAAAGGGTCTGGTTCCACCATTCGAGAACACTGCGAACGACCGCTTGCTTCTGTTCGGACTGGGGAAGCAGGAGAACGCGCCCCTTGCCGATTTCCTTGCCGAGTCCCACGGCGCTCCCATCGTCCCCTTCGAGCAGGATGTCGTAGGGGGTCGTTCCAAAGCCGTTGGGAAAACTGCATGTCGCGTAGAAAGTCGTCGAATGGGACGAGAAGGCGTCGGAAATGCCGTTGGCCGTCTGCTTGATCTGGATCCGGTCGATCAGGTCTTCCCGCACGTCCTTGCCGGGATCGTAAAAAGGAAGCCAGGAGTACTTGTTGCGGACCCCATCGGGAGAATGGAGATTGGGACGGGAAGTGAAACACAAAAGGAGCGCCCCGTCGCGTACGCGGTCGATGATCCGTTCGCGGAATTCGGTCAGGAAACGGAAGCTGTCGACATTGACGAGGTTCAAATCCGCGATGATCGCGTTGAACGTCGGGAGGGTTCGCTCGAACTCGACTTTTTCCGAAGGGGTGAGCCGGTAGAGGTGAACCTTGTCGATCCCGGCGATGTCACTGGCGTCCAGGTCCGCGTTCAAGAGTCCGAGCGTAAGCACACGAGTACCCTCATTCCTACTCCCGCGGGACCACAACCCTTCTTGAAGGAAGGCAAACCCATTGTATTCATTTGCCTTTTAAGCTGTCAATCAATCGCCCCGAGCACCCCCGGCACTGGCCCGCTCAGGCCCGGCGCGGCCGGGCGGCCAGCACCACAATAGTTTAACGTCGCCGGAGCGCTCTGGCATGAAAATCCGGAAACGAGCACAGTACTCCGAAGGGCAGCGCTCCAGAACGGTACGTCCCATGAAGATTTTGCACCTCATCCAGCGGTATCCCCCCGCCATCGGCGGGAGCGAGCGCTGGTGCGCGGAACTCGCCCGCTGCCAGGCAAAGGCTGGCCATGAGATCGAAATCCTCACTTTCGCTCTCTGGAGCGAAGAAGAGTACTGGCACCGCTTCCCGCCGCGGGAAGGACGCCCTTCCCTGCCCCCCTTTAGCCTGGATGGCCCCGCGGAAAACCCGATCAAGGTCCGGCGCTACCGCCGGACTTTGTTGAATCCCTTCAGCTTGCGCCGGTCGGAAAGCACCCTGCTCTCCGGCCGGAAACTCGACTTCTTCTTCAATTTCCTACCCTCTGCCCCCCACTCCTTCTCTCTTTATTGGAATCTCCCCGGGCGAGCCCGGTGGGCCGACATCGTTCACCTTCACGCCCTTCCCTTTCCGCACAACCGGGCGGGAGCCCTTGCGGCCCGGCTTTTTCGAAAACCTTTCGTAGTGACACCCCACTTCCACGTGGGCGATCCGGCGCACGAACAGGGGTGGGCCCTTCGTCTGCTCTCCAAATCCAGCGCCGTCTTTTCCGTGACGAAGTTCGAAAAAGAAGAACTTGCAAAACGGGGCGTCCCCACAGAAAAAATCCATCTGACGGGAAACGCCATCGAGGCTAGCCCCTATGCCACACGCCTTCCGGATAAAGAACGAAACCGCGTCCTCACCCCCCTTGGAATTGCGCCTGGAACACGGTTGATCCTTTGCCTTGGCCGGAAGATGCCCCAGAAAGGACTTGATACTCTTCTGGAAGCGGCACCACTCGTATTAAAGGATTTGCCCCAGACCCTTTTTATCCTGGCGGGTACCGATTCTTCCTGGTTTACGGAGCGGTACCGAAACCTTCCCGCCGCTTTAAAATCCAAAATTCTAAGCGTGGGGCCGGTCACCGAAAAGCAAAAGATCGCCCTACTCCAGGCAAGCGAGGTTCTCGTTTCCCCTTCCGAACGGGAAGCTTTTGGAATCGTCTTTCTCGAAGCCATGGCCTGCGGCCTTCCGATCGTGGCCACGGAGAGTGGCACGTCAAAAGAAATACTCGGGAAAGCTGGCGTCCTTTTCCGCCCCGGAAACGCCGGTAACCTTGTCCGGGCAGTCCTCGAAATTCTTGAAAAACCAGACCGCCGGAAGGAACTAACCCAGGCAGGGCAGGAACGCTTGGCCCAATTCCCCCGCCAGGAAGAGATCGCGCAAACGGTGGAAAAGGTTTACCGGAAAATCCTGGATCACTCCCGGGGCGGTTCCACTTCGGATGGCGAGAGCGTCCGGACTACTTCCGCTGGGGAACCTACGACAACGCTGTAGGGCGGCACGTCTTTTGTCACAATGGCTCCCGCCCCCACCACGGCAAATTCCCCCACGGTGACCCCCGGCAAGAGAATTGCCCCCACGCCCACGTAGGAACCGCGCTTTAGAATAAGTCCGCTTTTCCCCGATGCCTCAACCAAAGCCCCCTGCAAGTGCCGGGGATAATAGGCGTGGGCCAGTAAGGTGGCCCGGGCCAACACGGTCACGTCGTCTTCGATCATGACCGCCCAAGGATCGGCATCGTCGATCAGGACGTCGATTCCGATAAAGACGCGCTTTCCCACTGAAACACCACGAAGGCGATGGAGAAAAACGCGCAGGGCCGGAAACATGGGAAGCTGCCGGGCCAGGACATTGACCAGCCGGTTAAAGAGGGCCCGGAAAATTCCAAATCCCTTGCTCCGCTCGCTCCGGGGAATTTGGCCCATGCCCGCGTCACGGGCCGAAGAGGTGGAAAGGCTTGAACTGCTCATCGGGAATTCCCACGTTCCATCACGAACGAGGGACCTCTTCCTTTTCTTCCGTAAAGGCGAGCCGGAGCTGGGCAATCTGCTCGGAGATGAGCCCTAAGGCGAAGACCAAAACGCTCGTCACCAGGGTGAGGAGCGCCGCCGGAGGGAACGTGTGGAAGCGATAGAGGCGAACGCCCGCATAAGCCGATCCTGCGAAGAAGAGAAGGAGCGAGAGGGGGAAGAAAATCCGGAGTGGGGAGAACATCATGGTGATCCGGAAGATAATAAGGAGAAAACGCGTCCCATCGGCGAGAAGGGAAATCTTACTCTTTCCGGTCCGGGGAGAAAACCGAACGGGCACGAAGGCGACCGAATGACCGCTCCGTAGGAGCGCGAGCGTGCTCGTGGCCGGATAGGAAAAAGTGTTGGGGAACAAATAGAGGTACCGGAGGATCGTCGGGCGGTGGAACAGGCGAAAGCCGCTCGTGAGGTCCAGGATTTTCCGCCCCGTCACGTAACTGGCGAGCAGGTTGTAGAGGAAATTGGCGAGCCGCCGGTGGAGGGGACTCCCGGCCTTTCCCGTACGGGCCGCGACCACGAGTTCGTGCGTGGGAGCGAGAACCAGAAGATCAGGAATCTTTTCGGGCGGGTGCTGGCCGTCCCCGTCCAACAGGACCACGTATTCCGTCGAAGCCGAACGAAGACCCGTTTTCACGGCCGCACCGTTTCCCTTGCGGTAAGGATGCCGGACCACCCGGGCCCCCGCCTCCTGAGCGATCCGGGCCGTTTCGTCCGTCGAGCCATCGTCGACGACCAGAATGGGACAATCCTTTACAGTCGCTTGAACGCGCTGGATCACGTCGCCGATGGCGGCCGCTTCGTTGTGGGCGGGCAGAATGACCGTTACCCGGCCTTCGAGTACTTTTGTCGCCGTTTCCAAGCGAAACGAGTATATCACAGCCAAGCGAGCTGGCACCGGCCAATGAAAGAACTTCCCCTTTCCACCCTCCTTGGCGCCCTGGAGCAGAGAGCGCCAAGGCCTCTTTCCATCGAAGAAATCGCGCGGGAAGCTGGGCTTGCGCGCTACGACCGCAAGGAACTCAAAGCGGCGCTTGAGAAACAGGTCGAAACGGGGATTTTGCGCCGCATCGGAAAAACCCGGTACCAATGGGTCCGGCCCGAGTTAAGGCCCAAACCCAAAGCCCCGGCACTCAAGCCCCAACCTCGCGTACCGATCGCCCGCGGCCGCTACACGAAAGCCCGCGCGGGATACGGATTTGTGGAAGTGCTCCAGGGCCCTTCGGGGAAAGACATTCTCATCCCCGCGGGCCAGGAAGCCGAGGCCCTTCACGGCGACATCGTGGAAGTCGAGATCACCCGGGAAGACCGCAAGACGGGGCGCCTTGCCGGCCGGGTGAGGAAGGTTCTCGAACGAAAGCACAAGGAAATCGTGGGTACCATTTCCTCCGAACAGGGGAAGTGGCTCCTTCTTCCGGAAATTGAAGCCCTCCCGCCCCTTCTCCTCACAGGCGGGAAAATACCCGCTCGGGCGGACATCGGACTCGTCGCGAGGGCTAAGATTCTGGACGCCCGCCCGGGGGAACCCTCCCGGGGGGAGCTCATCGAAGTACTGGGAGAAGCGACCCATCCCGACGTCCAACTCCTCACGATCGCCTACGAACACGGTCTACGCTTGGATTTCCCGGAAGAAGTTCTTGCGGAAGCCAAGCAATTCCCTGCCGATCCGGTAGAAGCGGACTTTCGGGGGCGTGAAGACCTGCGCCATCTCCCTTTCGTCACAATCGACGGCGATTCGGCCCGGGATTTCGATGACGCCGTCTGCCTGGAGGAAGAAGGCCGGGGCTATCGCCTCCGCGTCGCCATCGCCGATGTCTCCCACTACGTGCGGGAAGGAAACCCGATCGACCAGGAGGCCGTCCTACGTGGAACGAGCGTCTACTTCCCCCACCGTGCTATCCACATGCTGCCCGAGGCCCTCTCGGCGGGACTCTGCTCCCTAAAACCCCACTGCCCCCGGCTCGTCCAGGTGGCCGACATGAATCTTGGCCGCGACGGCCAGATCGAATCGGTACAAGTCTACCGGGGAGTGATTGAGAGTAAGGCGCGCCTTACCTACACCAAAACCGCCGGAATGATCTCGGAAGCCGATACGCCAGAAATCCGCTCCTGGCGGGAGGAATACGCCCCTCTCCTCCCCATGCTGAAAAAGATGCACGAACTCCTGCACGTGCTCCTCCGGCGCCGGCTGGCCCGTGGCTCGCTCGATTTGGACCTCCCCGAAGCGCTGGTCGATCTCTCGGAAGAAGGGGAAACGATCGGCGTGCGCCTTTCCCAAAGGAACGACGCCCACCGGATGGTCGAGGAATTCATGCTCGCCGCCAACCAGGCGGTCGCGGGGTTCCTGGAAGACAGGGACGTCCCCCTCCCCTACCGGATCCATGAGCCGCCGGACCTCGCCAAGATCGAGACGCTTAATCATTTCCTAGAACCCTTCGGCCTCTCGGTCCGGCACGGCGGCGAGGTCAAGCCGGCGGACTTGCAAGCCCTCCTCACCGACATCCGGGGCCACGCCCTCTCCCCGATCCTCTCGCGGGTCGTCCTCCGCTCCCTCAAGCAGGCCCAGTACTCCATCCACAACCGGGGACACTTCGGCCTTGCTTTCACGGAGTATTGCCATTTCACTTCGCCCATCCGGCGCTACCCCGACCTCCTCGTCCACCGGCAGGTCGGCAGGGTCTTGGACGGCCGGATCGAAGAAGCCCGCCGCCAGGAAGAAAATCTGGACCGCCTTTGCCTTGAAAATTCCCTCTCCGAACGGACGGCCATGGAAGCCGAACGGGCCATGGCCGACCTCAAGAAGGCCGAATTCATGCTGGGCCACCTGATGGAAGAAGAGAGCGGGAGCATTGTGGGAATAGCGCCTTTCGGCTTTTTCGTCGCCCTGGACCCCTACCCCGTCGAGGGACTCGTGCACACGGAACACCTGGGAACGGGGCGCTGGATTCTGGATGAAAAACTCCAACGCCTCGAAAACGAGAATACCGGCGTCACCTATGGGATCGGCGACCGGGTCCTCGTCGAGTGCACGAACGTTTCCCTGAAAAAGCGGCGGATCGATTTTTCGCTCTTAAAACGCCTCGCCTCGGCTCTGCCGCCCGGAACGGTCAAGAGGACCCGCCGGGCCCCTTCCTCGCGGCGCTATCCACCCAAGCGGATGGAAGGCAAGGGGCGCGGGCGGTAAAACTTCTTGTGTAAGAAGAGATAAACACACCCTGGCCTGTGAATGCCTCGGCTTGTTACGATGCTCTCGTGCTCTCCGGACAAGAGAAAAAGGCGCTCCTAGCCATCGCCCGTACGGCCCTCGCTCACAAATTGGTAGGTGGCCCGTCCGTAAGCCCCCCGGACGTTCCAACGAATTCAGAACTTCTCGCACCCCGGGGCGCCTTTGTCACGCTCCATACCCACGGCGAGCTGCGCGGCTGCATCGGGATCGTCGAAGCGGCTATGCCCCTGTGGAAGATCGTCGCCGAAAACGCCGTAGCCGCCGCCACACGCGATCCCCGTTTCCCGCCGCTGGAAGCGGAAGAGCTTCCCCAAACCGACATTGAAATCTCCGCCCTTTCCCGCCCTATTCCCGTTCAACAACCCGAAGAAATTGAAATCGGCCGGGACGGCCTCATCATCGAAAACGGCCGCAGGAAGGGCCTTCTCCTCCCCCAGGTCGCTACGGAGTGGGGCTTCGGGCGCGAAGAATTTCTCCAAGCCGTCTGCGAAAAAGCCTGGCTGCCGCGGGACGCCTGGCGCGATCCCTTTTCCAAGCTTCAACGCTTCACGGCGGAAGTTTTCGGGGAGAAATAAGGCCGAAAAGAAACGGCCCGGCGTGAAAGCCGGGCCGGAAAAATCCCGTTTGGGAAAAGACTAGTCTTTTTCGGATTCTTCTTCGGCGGAAGGCGCCGCTTCTTCCGCGGAGGCAGCCGGTTCTTCGGCGGCCTTCTTGGCGGCTTCTTCGCGTTCAGCGGCTTCCAGGATTTCCTGGGTCTTGGTCTTCTTGGCGGAAACTGGCGCCTCGGGTTCCTTGATCTTGACGACGTCCACCTTGACCTCGACGACCAGTTCCGGATGGAGGCGGACGTTCACGTGATGGATGCCCACGGTCTTGATGGGCCGTTCGAGCTGGATATCCCGGCGGTTGACCGTAAATCCCCGGCCCTTGAGGGCCTTCTGGATGTCGGACGTGCCCACCGAACCGAAAAGCCGGTCCCCTTCACCCGCCTTCGCGTCCACTTGGACGGTAAGGTCTTTCATCTGCTCGGCGACTTTCTCGGCCGAGAGACGGAGCTTGCGAATCCGGTCGGCGACCACACGTTGCTGGTGCTTCCAGGCGGTCACGTTTCCTTCGTTCGCCGCCAGGACGAGCCCTTTGGGGAGAAGGTAATTGCGGGCGTAACCGTCGCGGACGTCGATTACGTCCCCCACGTTGCCCAGGTTCTCGATGTTTTCCTTGAGGATGACTCGCATAATTCACGTTCCTTCGGATCGCGCAAACGAAGAGCCGCCCCGAGGGCGGCGAGGGCGGCTTTTATAGCCAACCCTCCATGGTTGGTCAAAGGGGCGGTTTCTCCCCTGCTTTCTGGGCAAGTCGGGCCCTCGTGTCCAGCCACACGTCGGCAAGCCCCAGGACGGGGAGGGTCCTCCAAAACAGGAGGAGCCCCAGAATCCCCGCCCACCGGGGAAACCCGAGCCGCCCCAGGAGCGCCCAAGCGACCAGGGTGCCTTGGAGAAGGAAAAAGGCCCCCGAAACGGCGAACCCGCTAGCAAAGGCAATTTCGGCCGCCCGGGGGAACGTCTTCCAGCCGGAGACCCCCGCCAGCAGACCGAACCCGCAGGCCAGGAAAAGCCACACGAGATACCATGGAACGCGCCAGCCGGCCGCTTCACCTTTTTGCCAGGTGCCGGGGCGGATCGCTTCCAAGAGGGCTGGGGCGAAAAAGGCGAGGAAGAAGTCCCGGGCATAATTGTACCCAGGAAGAGCGCTGATCCACCAGTAGCTAGCCCGGAGGAATTCCTCCGCCGAAGGGGCGTTCATCTCCCAAAGCTGTCCCGGCGCATTGCGGAGAGCTTCGACGACTTCCAGGAGCCGCTCCCGCAGCATGGCGAAGGCATCGTCCCCAAGATTCCAAAAGACAATCGCCCAGCGGAGAGTAGTCACCACGGCGAGAGCCAGAAAAATAGCCCAGAGATTCTTCGAAAAGTTCCAACCCCGCTGCACGCCCCCTGCCAGTACGAAAGCCGAAAGCAACGGAGCGGCGGCGAATTCGAAATCCAGAAGAATCGTCCCGAGGACACCGAAGAGAGTGAGAGTGGCGAAGCCGCGCCGCGGCCCCACCCGAAGGTAGAACCTCGTCCCCAGGGCGCTCAAAGCGGCCAGCGACGCCGCGAGGGCGGCGACGAAAACGCCGAAAACGAGAAAGCCCGAAAGCACCTGGTAAAAGTCCGCCGGTCAGGGCCACACGAGCCGGAACCCTTGCAAGGGAACGCCTGCCCGCGAAAGCGCCTAAATCTATTAGCGGTGGTGGTTCGCGGCGACGGGAATCAGCGCCATCGTGCGCGCCCGCCGGATCGCCCGGGTGAGTTTTCTCTGATGGGCCGAGCAATTGCCCGTCGTGCGGCGCGGAATGATCTTGCCTTCTTCCGTCACGAACGAGCGGAGGATGCGGACTTCCTTCCAATCGATGTAGTGGACTTTCTCGGCGCAAAACCGGCATACCTTGCGGCGGCCGAAACGGCGGCCACCAGGGCCTCCACGGCCTCCCTTTCCTCCAGGGCCGCCGCGGCCTCCACGGCCTCCCATGTCCCCGCCCATGTCGCCCATCCGATCGCCCCTGCTGTCCCGGTCCCGGTCTCTGTCTCTGCGTTCTTCCATGTTCTAGTTCCTTGAATTTGTGGCTGGCGCTTGTCCGGATTTTTCCCGGGCAAACCCGCCGGATGTTTCTAGTGAAATTGCCTTGCCGTGCTTACGAAGCGGGCGCCGGTTCCGGCGCGGCCTCAGGAGGAGGCGGCGGAGGCGGCGGGTTGTCCCGCTGGGCGTCGCGTTCGGAGCGGGCCTTGATCTTGGCGGCGATCTGCGCGAGATCGGGCTCTTCGTCAGGCCGGACGATGAGGCTGCGCAGGACGTCCTCGGCGTACTTGAGGACGCGGGCAAGCTCCGCCCGGGCCTCGTTGGAGCCCTCCAGGTAGGCCACGGCGATGTGGGCCAGGGCTTTCCCCTTGATGGGATAGGAAAGCCGCCGTTCCCCCCACATATCCCAAAGATGAACCTTGCCGCCGAGCTTGGCGAACGCCTGCTCAATGCGGCTCCGGGAAGCTTCCACCTGTTCGCGGCGAAGCCCCCCATCGAACAAAACCATACACTCGTGGATCATGGCAGGTACCTCCTTGCGGTTACCGGGCGGCCTTGGCCGGTCCCGGCAGCCCGGCCCACGTTGCGGCGCCATCCATTGGGGCGCCTGCGTGCTCCTGCCAGAATAAGGGGCCGGGCAAAGAGCGGGCGGGTTTATAATGGGCAGAAAGTTGGAATGCAAAGCCCGCTTTTCCCCCTTTTTCCTTAGCTAAAAAAAACGCCATGCCCCACCAGGGTTGGCCCCAATCGGCTCAAGGACGGGGCATATGCCTCTTGGCGTTCCACCCACGAAGCTCTTGGCGTGCTGATAAATTTTGGAGCAGAGATTTTTTCCTTCAAACCATGGAAATAAGGGAAAAATACGCTAAAATAGGGTCTCATTGGCGATAAAATGTCCCTTTCTGCTTGATCCAAAGAGAAAGCGTGCGCCCAGCGCATCCTTTCCATTCTCTGGAGTGCCGAGGATTCGGTGAACAAAAAGACCTCCACACCGTCTTCCTCTCCCACCAATAAGCCAGCGACGCCCGAAAGGCCGCTGGGAAAAAAATCACACCGGCTTCTGATCCTCGATCCGGCAAAGGAATTGACGGCAGCTTTCCACACAACTTTGGAATCCGGGGGATGGTCCATTACCTCCGCGCGGCATTTCAAAGACGTTCGAGCGAGATTCCCTCTCCTTCCCCTCGACGCCGTTCTCGTGGCGGCGCCGAACTCCAAAAAAGTGGACCTGGAACTGATAGAAGCTCTGGCAAGCCATCCCCAGGAACCGGCGGCTCTGTTCCTAGTCCCCAAGGGACAGCCCCCCGATCCGGCCGCGCTCGCTCCCATCGGAGTTTTCACCGTACTGGCCAGGCCCTCGGCCCCCGGAATCCTGGCTCACCACCTCGACGTTTTGCTCTCCGTACGCCGCTCCAACGATGAACGGGTGCTCGTCTCCCGGGTGCGGGAGTCTCGCCCCCGCATATCGCTCTTGCTTCCCTCCCAAGCCATGAAAGAAACCTACAAGCGAATCACCCGTCTTGCGCTCTCTCCAGACACGGCAGTTTTCATCACGGGCGAACCCAGTACCGGCAAGGACCACGCCGCCCAAATGCTGCATGACCTTTCCCCCCGGGCTTCCCAGCCATTTATCACCTTGAGTTGCAGAGAAACGAACCCCTCCACGCTTCACTCGGAAATTTTCGGCCACGAAAAAGGGGCTTTCGCGGGCGCCCTCGAACGCAAAAAAGGACTCCTCGAACTCGTGGGCCAGGGGACTCTCTTCCTCAAGGATGTGGAAAACCTGCCGCTCGATCTTCAATCCGCTCTCCTCTCCGTCCTCCAAAGGAAGGCCTTCCACAGGCGGGGTGGGAAAATGGAAATTTCCATGACCGCCCGCCTGGCCGTCTCTACCAACCGGGACCTCTCCCAGGCAGTTCTGGAAAGAAAATTCAACGAGGAGCTATTCCGCAAGCTTCAGGAAGCGGAGATCCACGTCGCGCCCTTACGAACCAGAATCGAGGATGTCGTTTTTCTCGCCACTCATTTCTGTAACCAGCTCGCTTCGACACTGGGAGTCCAAACCTCTTTGTCGGACGATGCGATGGCCGAGTTGGCAAGCTACGGGTGGCCCGGAAATGTGCGAGAACTCCGGAACGCGATCGAATGGGCCGTGCTTCGCCACGGCGGAGGAGTCCTCCACCGGGACGCCCTGGGATTTGCCAGCCAGCGGGCGCCCGCGGCTCAAGGAACGGCCGAATCCCCGGCATCCTACCGGTCCAAGTCCGCCGCGGCGGATTTCCCGCTGGCGCCCGGGGGCCGCGTCCTCACACTAGTGGAAGCCGAAAAGCTCCACATTCAAAACGTGCTCCGCCTGCACGGCGGCAACCGGACCCGCGCCGCCGAAACCCTCGGAATCGCCCGCTCGACACTCGTTCGGAAGATCGAAGAGCTGGGGCTTGGCGAAGAGTTCTAGTCCCCTAATTCAATAAGGCGGAACTTGGGCACCCGCAAAAGCACGAAACCCCGCTACAGAGACGGCCCCCGCGAGAACAAGCCCTACAACCGCGTACCGGATGAGGCTTCGTCGGAGCGGAGAAAGTTTTGCCAGCGGACCCCAATCACCAACAAACGCGGCCAGCGGAGCCAGAATCACCAGGACGGCCAGGTCCACCCACAGGTTCGAATAGAAATATCCGGAAGCCAGCAGGAGCACGAAGAGAAAACTCCATGGGGATTCAAGAAACCGGGATCCCCTCTCCTCTCCGTTCCCTGATGTGGGAAGAAAGAAAAGAACGCCCGCGGCCACGGCCACAGCTCCCGCGAGCTGTCCTAAAAGCGCGCTTCCCGAAAGGACC
>JBFLVN010000036.1:0-18857 GCA_040758475.1 Bdellovibrionota bacterium | reverse complement strand
TTCCTTTTCATCGGAAAAATTCCCCAGCCGTCCAAGCGCATCCGCCTCTCCCATTTCAAGAGTGCCAACCGTGCTGGGTTTTTTCGGGCCTTGGGCAAGGTGGCCATGTGGGCCACCGTGGCCATCTTCCTTGGCCTGCCCGCAAACCCTGTAAAACGGTCTGAAACCACCCAACCGATGAAGGTGGCCAAGGGGGCCATGTTTTTTTTCGATCTTCTTTCGGGGGACAAGGCGATCATCGTTTTTTCAGCCACGGGCAAGGTGATCATCGTTTTTATAGGGCGACGTCCGGATTTGTCCGAGGCCGTCCAATCACTGAAACGCCGTTCAAGAGTGCCAAGTGTGCCAAAGTTTTTCATGGAGACCTGGGGTACCTGGGTCATCCGGGGTGCCTGGGGGTGAAAGGTGGAAGGGAAAGACCGGAAAGAAGGGGGGCTTGCCGAGCGAAGCGTTCCTGAATGCGGCTTAATGGGACCGCCTCAGGTGTGTTTTATTATAGTCTATTTTTTAGAAAAGAGAAGATTGTAGGGGGTAGTGAGCCGTACCCTGGTTCGCTAGTGGCATTCCCAGGCGGTCGAAGGGGGCTTGACACCGCCGCCTTCATTGGTATAGTGGCTGAGCCACTGGGCCTTTGGGGTGGTGGAGTAATTAATTAAGTGCTTCGCGAATCGCCCATCCGCCGGACGAGCCTTGTAGACGAGATCGGCGCCCGGCTCCAGGAGGACATCCTGGCCGGGAAGTACCGCCCCGGGGAGGCCCTGCCGCCCGAACGGGAATTATCCGAGCGCTATGGCGTTACGCGCACGTCCCTGAAACACGCCCTCGTGCGGCTCGAAGAACTCGGCCTCATCGAGACGCGGCATGGGGTGGGATCGATCGTCCTGGACGTGGAGCAGTCGGGCGGGGCGGACCTCCTCAAATACCTGGCCCCCTCCGCCGAGGGGAGCCGGGACGGCTCGTTCTTCTCGGAAATTCTCGAAGCCAAGACCGCCGTCTGCGCGTCCTTCGTAGAACTCGCCGCCGAGCGGCGTACCGAGAAGGAACTCTCGCAGGCCGAATCCCTTCTCGTAGAGCTTTCCGAAAAGATCGACGACGCCCGCGAGGTCCAGCGAATCGAGCATGCTTTCGTCAAAGTGCTCGCCCGGGCGGCCCACAACCGGGCCTTCGTGCTGCTCACGAACTCCGTGGGGGCGGCCTACAGCTTTTATTGGGGCAAGTATCAGAGCGTCTTCGAGGACGGCGAGTGGGTGGAGGAAAACCTCCGGGCCATTCTGGAAGCCATCCGCAAGAAAGACGCCCCCCGCGCCCGGGAGCTTACGCAGAAATACTTCCGCGAAAACGACCGGCGGGTGCTGGACGTGCTGGGATACGGGAGGAAGGCGAAGTGAAGGCCGTTCTCTCGTGCCCCTCTCCCTTTGGGAGAGGGTGCCCGCCAGGGCGGGAGAGGGCCCTCTTCCGGCGCTTCGCGCCACCTTCCCCCAAAGGGGGAAGGGCATTGAGGATCGCTGAGGTGTCCATATGCGCGCGTTCGTGACAGGAGCGACGGGGTTTTTGGGCGGCAAGCTCGTGGGGCAACTCCGGGCCGAAGGGCAGGAGGTGATCGCCCTTGTCCGCTCGCCCGAAAAGGCCGCGCATCTCAAGGAACTCGGCATCGAGATCGCCAAGGGGGACGTGACCGAGCCCGGCTCGCTTCCGGCCCCTATGAAGGGAGTGGACGCTGTTTATCACGTGGCCGCCTGGTACGAGCTCGGCGTGGACGACGCTGAGAAGATGCAGAAGATCAACGTGGAAGGGACCAAGAACGTTCTCGAAACCGCCGCCGCCGCCAATATTCCCCGGATCGTCTATTGCAGTTCGGTCGCGGCCTTGGGGACGACGGGCGGCCAAATGGCTGACGAAACTCACCAGCACAAGGGGGATTTCGGCTCCCATTACGAACGCACCAAACACGAAGCCCACGAGTATGCGCGGCGCCTTGCCAAACGCGGCGCACCCGTTCTGATCGGCTCGCCGGGGACGATCTACGGCCCGGGGGATACGAGCCTTGTGCCGTTCCTCTTGAAAGCGCATCTAAGGAAGCAACTCGTCGTCAGCGCATTTCCGGGGACTTACATGAGCCTCGTCTACGTGGACGATTGCGCCACGGGCCTTCGCCTCGTGGCGGAAAAGGGAAAAACCGGAGGCGAGTACAACCTGGTGGGCGAAGTGATCCGGCTGGATGACTGGTTTAAACGCCTCTCGGAGATCACCGGAATCCCGCCGCCAAGATTTTCCATCCCTGCGTCTCTCGTGCGGGCGGGGGCCCGGTTTTTCCCTCTGGTGGCGGGTGCTCTTCGCATGGCTCCCGGCACGGCCCGGGACGGCCTTGCCATGGCGGACGGAAAGAGCTGGATGTTCTCGTCCGAGCGGGCAAGGAACGAACTCGGCTGGAAACCCTCGGATTTTGACGAAGCCATGGCCAGGACTTTGATCGCTTTGGACCGCCACGGCGGCGAGCGTTTCAGGCCCACGACCGATCGGGGGAGAAAAGCGCTGGAAAGAGCGAGAGGGAAGGAAGCAGCGTAACCATACCCCGGCCTCCGGCCACCCCTCCCCGCTAGCGGGGAGGGGCTGGGGGCGGGGTAGGAGACAACACGGAACGGAAATTTTTCACGGAGGAAAGGTTTTATGGGTCTTCTCGATTCTCTTGGTTTCGGCTTTACGGAAAAAATGGGCGGCACTTTTACGGGCAAGGCGGAGGGCATCCCTGCGTCGGGAAACTTCCATTTCCTCTTCGAGGTGGATTCGGACGACGTGACCGATGCCATCCGCAAGATTGTGGGCAGGGCGGTGGGCCGCGTGACCATGGACGGCGTGGCGGAGAACATCCCGGCGGAGGGGACGCTCGAAATCTCTCCCCTCTGGAAGCGGCGCATCCGCTACACGTTCACCTTCAGCGGGAAAGACGGGAAAAAATACAAGTTCGACGGCTGGAAGAGCATCAATCCCTTGAAGATGGTTTCCAGCTGGACCACGCTGCCGGGCAAAGTTTACGACGAGAAGGGCGCCGTGGTGGCCGAGGCCATCACCTACTTCGACAAACGGAACGATTTTCCGGACCTTTTCCGGAGTTTCCGGACGCGGCCGCTGAGGCAACCGGCTATTTGAATGTCACCCATGACCCCCACCGGCCTCTCCCCATCCGACGAAAAAGCGGCGCTCGCGCTTGCGCGGGCGCTCCTTCCGCCGGGGCGGGTCATGCCCGCGGGGAACGAGAAAACGGTGGCCGGGGCCGTGGCATTTTTGGGGGGCCAGAAATCCCCCGTGGCGAGGGGGCTCGGCACGTTCGTGCGAACCCTCGACGCGGCGGCCGTGCTGCGGACGGGGCGCCGCTTCCAGAACCTCTCCGCTCCCAAGCAGGAAGAACTCATCAAAAAATGGGAAAGCGACCCCGTGCTCCGCTGGCCCGTGTTCGCCCTGGGATTCCTTTTCAAGAGCACCCACTTCGACGACCCGGAAATCTATCAAAAGCTGGGCTGCGTCTATCACAAAGGGGGCCCCTCCGAGCCCGCTCGGTGGATGCAGCAGGTCTTCCGGGGCGAAGAGGTTGAGGACGGCGAAGAGATCGAGTGCGACGTGGTGGTCGTGGGCACCGGCGCCGGCGGGGCCATCGTGGGGAAGGAACTCGCGGAAAAAGGCTACGCGGTCGTCTTTTTGGAAGAAGGGGAATTCCACCGCCGCGAATCCTTCACCGGGAACGCCCTCTCCGCCCACAAGAAGTTCTACCGGAACGGCGGCGGCATCTTCACTTTGGGCAACAACGTCATGCCCATCTTCATGGGGCGGATGGTGGGCGGTTCGACGGCCATCAACACGGCCACGTGCTTCCGGACGCCCGATTGGATTCTGGACCAGTGGTGCGAAAAGTTAGGGAGCGACCAACTCGCCCCCTCCCGGATGAAACCCCACTTCGATCACGTGGAGCAGGAACTCCGCGTTCAACCCAACGATTCCAAGTACATCGGCGCCATCGGCCAGATCGTGGGAAGGGGCTGCGATAAATTAGGCTGGCACCACTTCCCCGTGGCGAGGAACGCCCCCGATTGCGATGGGCAGGGGGTGTGCGACTTCGGCTGTCCCACGGACGCCAAGCGTTCGACGAATATCTCCTACATCCCGCCTGCTCTGACGCGTGGAGCGATTCTTTATACGGGGATGAGGGCGTCCAAAGTCCGCATTGAAAACGGCCGGGCCGTGGGTCTCCAGGGCAAGGCCGTAAAAAACGGAAAGACCCTCTGGATCAGGGCGCGGGCGACCATCCTTTCGGGTGGGTCCATTCCCACACCCATGCTTCTCCTCTCGCAAGGCATCTGCAATTCGAGCGGGCAGGTGGGGAAGAATCTCTCCGTGCACCCGAGCACCGCCGCTTCGGCGCTGTTCGATGAGAAGGTAGACGGGTTCAACCACATCCCGCAGGGCTACGGCTGCGATCAGTTCCACAAGGATGGCATCCTGCTCCTTGGCGCCCAGGCGTCCATCAACGTGGGGGGAATCCTTTTCCCCTTCAGCGGACGGCGTTTCATGGACGTGATGGACCGCTTCGACCGGGTGGCGAGTTTCGGCGTGCTCGTGGAGGACGAAACCCAGAACGGCCGCGTGCGCTTGGGGCCCGGCGGTGGCCCGCTTGTCACCTACAACATGACGAAGAAGGACGTCTCCCAGCTCCAGAAGGGAATCAGCTACCTCGCCAAGATTTTCTTCGCCGCCGGGGCGGACAAGATTTTCCCGCTTCTCCCGCGAATCCCGGTGATCGAAGGGGAGGCGGGCCTGAGGAAATTCGAGCAAATGACCCTCAAACCCTGGGATTTCCTCTGCACGAGCTGGCATCCGCTCGGCACGTGCAAGATGGGGAAAGACCCCAAGACGAGCGTCATCGGCCTGGACCACGAGGCCCACGATGTGAAGGACCTTTTCATCGTGGACGGCAGCAGCGTCCCGGGGCCTCCGGCCGTCAATTCCCAAGAAACCATCATGGGCATGGCCGACCGGGCGGCGGGCAAGATCGCGGAGAAATTGGAGGCGAGGGGATAAGGATCGTTTCCTTGATATGCCCCTCTCCCTTTGGGAGAGGGTGCCCCGCAGGGGCGGGAGAGGGCCCTCTTCCGGCGCTTCGCGCCACCTTCCCCCAGAGGGGGAAGGGCATTAAAACGAGCTAGGTTTTATATGAACCACGAAGCCGACATTCTCTCCCCCTCCCAACGCGAGCTGGCGCTCTCGTTTTTCCGGGCGATCCTTCCGCCGGGAAGGATGCTTCCCGGCGCAGGCGAGCGGACGGTGAGGGCCTTTGAGTCGATCCTGGCCGATAGTTCGCCGGGGCTCGTCAAACTTTTGGGTAGAGTCTTTCCGCTCCTCGACCGCGCGGCGATTTTGGGCGCGGGCAAACCTTTCTCGCGCCTCGCGCCCCCCAAGCAGGAAGAACTCCTTCAGAAACTCGCTCGCGATCCCCTCGCCGGGAAAGTCATTTCGCTCGTCGCGGCTCTCGTCAAAACGAGCCACTTCGACCACGAAGAAGTCTATCAGGCCGCTGGAATCCAGTACCAGAAAGGCGGCCCGGCCGAGCCCGCCCGCTGGCTCTCGCAGGTCTTCGACGGCGCCAGCGTCGAGGACGGCGAGGAGATCGAGTGCGACGCGGTGGTTGTCGGCACCGGAGCAGGCGGCGGCGTCGTGGGGACAGAACTCGCCCTGCGGGGTTACGCCGTCATCTTCTTGGAAGAGGGGAAGTTCTACCGGCGCGATTCCTTTACGGGGAGCTTCCGCGACTCGCACAAGAAATTCTACCGCGAAGAAGGGGCGGCCTTCTCTCGGGGGAACAACATGATCCCTATCCTGATGGGCCGCCTCGTGGGCGGCGGGACGGCGATCAACACGGGCGTGAGTTACCGGACGCCCGACCGCGTCCTAAAGCGCTGGTGTGAATGGATCGGGACGGACGAACTCTCGCCCGAACGGATGCGTCCCTACTTCGAGAAGGTGGAGCGGGAACTGCGCGTCGTCGAAGTAGACGGGAAATTCTTAAGCGGCGTCGCCCGCGTGACGGCCCGGGGCTGCGACAAATTGGGCTGGCACCATTACGTGCTGACGCGAAACGCTCCCGACTGCCAGGGGGACGGGGTGTGCGATTTCGGCTGCCCTTCGGCCGCGAGGCGGAGCGTGGAGATTTCCTACCTCCCGCAAGCGCTCGAACGGGGGAGCATGCTCTATACGGAGATGCACGCCGAGCGCGTACGGACCGAAAATGGAAAGGCCGTGGGCGTCGTCGCGAGGAATCCCGCGACGGGGAAAACCCTCTGGATTCGCTCGCGCGTCACCATCCTCGCGGGCGGGGCCGTGCCCACGCCCATCTTCCTTTTGAACCAGGGCATCTGCAATTCGAGCGGCCTCGTGGGGAAAATGCTCTCCGTCCATCCAAGTACCGGGTGCAGTGCCATCTTTGATGAACCCATCGAGCAGGAGGCGTTCGTTCCCAATACCCGTTCTTGTGATGAATTTTTCGACCAGGGAATCCTCCTGCAATCGGGCCATCCCTCGCTCAACATGATGCCGCTGACACTCCCGCTCGTGGGGCGGCCGCTCATGGACGCCATGGAACGTTATCGGAACATCGCGGGCTTTGGCTGCATGATCGAGGACGTGGAGCGTCAGGGGAGCGTAAGTCCGGGGCCGAGTGGCAAGGCCAATATCCGGTACTCGCTCACCCCCACGAACGTGAAAAAACTCCACGAGGGCCTTTGCCGCGTGGCCGAGATGTGGCTCGCCGCGGGGGCGGAGCGCTGTTTTCCGCTCATTTTCCGGTTCCCGGAGATCAAGACGAAGGCCGATCTCGACAAGTTCCGGAAGCTCGATTTGAAGGCCTGGGAATTTTTGCTCACGAGCTGGCATCCGCTTGGCACCTGCGAGATGGGGTGGGACGCCAAGACGAGCGTCGTTTCCCCCGATCACGAGACCCACGACGTGAAGAACCTTTTCATTACAGACAGCAGCACCGTGCCCGGCGCCATTGGCGTGAATCCCCAGATCACCATCATGGGGATGGCCACCCGGGCCTCCGAGAAGATCGCCCTGCGCCTCGAAGGAAACAACTGAAATGGCCGCCGGCGAGTTGAACGAGAAACTAACCGATCTCACCCGGCGGCAGATGCTCCCCAAAATGCCCCGGGCGGGGTGGGAGGGGTGGTTCTCCATCCTCATCGCCAGGAAAGGCTCGCCCGTGCGGTGGACCAAGACCCATCTTTATCGGAGCCGCAAGATCCCGTTTTTCCATTCGATGGGCGCGACGGAGGGAATGACCTCCGCCGGGGAGATGCTCACGCTCGTGGGCACGAAGGACAGGGTTTACAAGGATTTCTCCGAATTCTCGACCTACGGCGTCCGTACCGGGGACCGCAATTACTCCCTCACCTTGGACAACCTCCAATGGAACGGTGAGTGCCCCTCGTTCCAGTTCGACCGCCACACGGCGGACGGAAAGATGAAAGTGCGGCTCGATTTGAAAGCCCGGGATCGGATCGAGTGGGTAGGGCTGCCGGGGGTCATCACCTACTTCGGCCTCCACTCGGAGGCCAAGGGTTTCATCGTTGCAAACGGTGAGCGGCACGAAGTCCGGGGCTTGGCGGTCCAGGAGCACGCCTGGGGCGGACTCGTTCCCTTCGATCCGCTCCTCGTGGTGCGGGGCCGCTGGCAGTGGGACGTGCTCTCTTTCGAAGAGGCCGATGGTATCGGGAAGATCGAAGAACCCACGGCGCTCGCGGGCATCTGGCTCCCCGTCCCGGGGCGCGGGTCGTTTGGCATGCGGGCCGAGGGGCGCCTTCCGGGCACGGGATATCACAAGTTCCGCGGCTACAAGGTCGAATACCTGGAGACGGAAAAGATCGAGAGCGGCCACAAAGGCAAGCCCGGGATTTATCCCAAGCGCTGGCTCGGCACTCTTTCGGATTCGGAAGGGAATCTTTCCTACGAGGCCGTGGCCTCCACGCCCCCCGCCGCCGTGGCGCCGGGCGGCGGGTTCATCGGTTTCGATTTCGAGGCCACCTACCGCCCCAAGAGCGGCTCCGCCCGAAAGATGAGCGGCAGCGGCTTTGGCGAGTTTGGCGGAGTGGTGAAGTAATTCTGTTCCGGATTCGTTTCGCTTCTTTAAGAAAATCAACGAATCAGGCAGAGGGTTTTACGGCATACGCCGGCAACCCAAGCGGAGGTTTTGCCGCCGCGGCTTCCTGGCATATCGAGCACGCGCATACCCCTTTGATGTGGCTCCTCCGCCCGGCGAGTTGCTCGGGGGGCATGAGGTCGCGCAGTTCTTCGAGGGCGATGATGCCTTGCTCGACGAATTTGAGGGCGTTGTCGCGCAACGTAACGAGGCCCGCTGCCTGGGCTTCTTCACGGAGTTCATCCACGGATAGGCGCTTGGCGATGGCACGGCGCAGGCGCTCGCCTACCTGGAGGAATTCTGTCACGGCGATCCGGCCGTGGGTCCCATAACCGCCGCAGCGATGGCAACCCTTTCCCTTGAAGCACTTGAAGCCGGTGGGCGGACCGTCGGGGAAAATTTCCGCCAGAAGCTCAGGCGGCGGCGCCGCGGGGGCGCGGCAGCCGGTGCAGATGCGCTTGGGAAGCCGCTGGGCGATGACGGCCTGGAGCTCGGAAGCGATCGAGTTGGGATGCATCCCGAGATCGATGAGCCGCTGGACCGCGTCCACGGCGTCGTTGCAGTGGAGGGTCGAGAAGACGAGATGTCCCGTCTGGGAGGCACGGATGGCTTCCAGGGCCGTTTCTTCGTCGCGGATTTCGCCTACGAGGATCACGTCCGGGTCCTGCCGGACGAAGACGCGCATGGCGTTGGCGAAAGTGAACTGGAGTTCGGGGAAAACCTGGGTCTGCTGAATGCCGTCGATGGCGTATTCGATGGGGTCCTCGACCGTAATGACCTTCCTCGTCGGGTCCTTGGAGAGGACCTGCAAGGCGGCATAGAGCGTCGTCGATTTTCCCGACCCCGTGGGGCCTACGACCAGGACCATGCCGACCGGATTGTCCAGGAGGCGTCGGTACTGCCGGGCCTGATCTTCGGGGAATCCGAGGTCCTCGATGCCGAGAAGCTTCTGGTCGTGGGGGAGGAGGCGGATGACGACGTGCTCCCCGTAGAGGGCGGGTTGGGTCTGGACCCGTAAGTCGAAGGTATAACCGCCCGCCCGCGTCACGAAGCGCCCGCCCTGGGGCATGCGCCGCTCAGCGATATCCAGGTTCGAGCGGATTTTTACGATGTTGACGAGCCCCAGCAGCTGATCGGGCGTTAGGTCGTAGTGAGTCACGTCCCGCAGGTCGCCGTCCACGCGGATGCGGACGCGGACGCGGGTGCCGTACCGCTCCAGGTGGATGTCGCTCGCCCGCTCGCCGATGGCGTCCAGCAGGATGGCGTTGAAGAGGGTGACGAGTTCGGCGTTGAGGCGCGGGTCGGCGCTGAGAAGATCCCGTCCGGCAGCCGCCGCCTCGTGGGGAGCGGCTTCCTTGTGGAGGGAAGCAAGTTCCAGCGCCGTCCGCAGACGGCGGTAATCGGTGCGCGTGACGACGCAGAGACGGACGTTTTCAGTTTCGAGGGCCTGGGCGATGTCGGCTGGCGCCGCGGCCGGATCGCAGGTGGCCAGGAGGGCAGTGCGATCCTTGATAGAGATGGGCACGATTTGCTGACGGTCGAGATAACGCCGGGAAAACCGGTTGAGGAGCGCGGGGTCGGCGATGGCGAGGAGTTCGTCCGCCCCCGCGAATTGGAGGCCGCGCTGTTCGGCCAGGGCGCGATAAACGTCCCGTTCGTCGAGGCCGCCTACCCGGACGAGCGTGTCGCCCAGGGGGACGCCCTGTTGCTGGGCTTCAAGGGCTGCTTCTTCGACGGTTTCGCGGCTGGCGAGCCCCGATTCGACAACCTTGTCGCCGAGCCGGGCGCGTTGCTGAGGGGACATGGAGCCTCGCTCTACGTCCCCTCATTGAGCATCGCTCAAATTGTAGCCGTACGGGATGATGAATGTCAGGGGGCCCTGGCTTCTTCCCGTTCCACCCCCGTAAACCAGACCAGAACCGTGCTGATCGCGTAGAGAAGCAGGATGGGGCCGGCCAGGAGGGCCTGGCTCGCCACGTCGGGGCCGGGGGTGAGGATTCCGGCCACCAGGAACGACCCCACGATCACGTAGCGCCATGCGCCGAGCATTCCCCGGCCGGTGAGCATTCCGAGGCGCCCGAGGAAGAAGCAGACGAGCGGCAGCTCGAAGACCACGCCGAAAGCGAGCAGCATCTTGGTGGCGAAGGAGAAGTATTCCCCCAGGCGCGGCATGGCCCTGAGGTCAGGTCCCGCGAAGGCGCCCACCAGGTATTCGAAGGCGACGGGAAAGACGTTGTGGAAGCAGAAGACGGCGCCCACGGTGAAGAGAAGCGTCGAAGAAAGGACGAAGGGAAGAACGAGCCGCCGTTCCGTGGGGTAGAGGCCGGGGGCTACGAACTTCCACGCCTGATAGAAGACCCAGGGGCTTGCGGCGAAAAAGCCGGCGAGGAGCGAGAGTTTGAGATGCACAAAGAACGGCTCCACCACATCCGTGAATTGGAAAGTCGAGCCGGGGGGGAGCGCTTTTCGCAGAGGGGCCAGGAAGAAATCGAGAATTCTTTGCGAGTAATAATAGGAAATACCGAACCCCGCCACGATGCCGTAGGCCATCTTGAGGAGGCGCGAACGGAGCTCCTCCAGGTGCTCGAGGAGCGTCATCTCGCCGGGAGCACGCGGCGGGGTGGCCGTCACGATTTGGTTCCTTTGACGTCCCCCGTCACTTCGCCGACGAACTGGGCCAGATCCGGATCGGCGGTCACGTTGCCGGAAGGTGGGGCGGGATTTTCAGCCGCCTTCGCCGCGTTTCGGACTTCCTCGCCGGCTTTCCGGATTTCTTCCGTGCCCCGGTTGATCTCCTGCCGGAGTTCCCCCGTGGCGTCTTCGAAGGCGCGTTTGAGGCCGCCTAGTGTTTTCCCAAGGGTGCGGGCCACTTCGGGCAGGCGCTTGGGCCCGATGACGAGGAGAGCCAGGGCGGCGACGAGGGCGATTTCGGGGAGTCCCAGGTTGAACATGCGGAAGCCTTTTGGCGGCCCATGGACCGTTGAAAACCGGCTGTCAATATACCATAGGAACCCCTGGCGATAGTCCAAGGAACGTTTTTTCCCGCCCCGCATGAATTCCCGTCCCCTCATCGCGACGCATTCCGATTACCTCCTGCACGACATGGGGGAAGGCCATCCCGAATCGCCGGAACGGCTCCGCGGAATCCGGCGCCACCTGGAGAGCTCGGGACTCCTTGCCCGTTGCGAGGTGGTGGACCCCCGTTCCCTTGAAGGGGAAATCCTCCGGCTCAATCACTCCGAGCACCTCGTCGAAAGAGTCCGCCGCGCGAGCGAGATGGGGGGCGGCGCCCTCGATGGCGATACGTACGCGAACGCGGAGAGTTACCGGGTAGCGCTTCTCTCAGCCGGCGCCGTGGTGGGTCTCTCCGAGCGAGTGTGGAAGGAAGGCGCAGCGCCCGGCTTCGCCCTCGTCCGCCCGCCCGGCCACCATGCCGAACCCCAACGGGCCATGGGGTTTTGTTTCTTTAACAACGTGGCCGTGGCGGCCGATCATCTCATCAAGAATTTCGGCGCCAAGCGGGTGGCGATCTTCGACCCCGACCTTCACCACGGCAATGGCACTCAGGCGAGTTTCTTTTCGCGAAAAGACGTCCTCTATCTCTCCACCCATCAGTACCCTTATTACCCCGGCACCGGCCATTACACGGAAGCAGGCAAAGGGGAGGGGGAAGGCTTTACAGTGAACGTTCCCTTGCCGCCGGGGCAGGGGGACGCGGAGTTCGTATATCTTTACCGGGAGGTGCTTTTGCCCATCGTGCGGGAATTTTCGCCCGATTTCATCCTGGTTTCGGCCGGGTTCGACACGTACCATCTCGATCCCTTGGGCGGGATGAAGGTGACGGAGCAGGGTTTTGCCTGGCTCTCCCGGATGCTTCTTGACCTCGCCCGCGAAACCTGCGGCGGGCGGATCGTTTTCGCCCTCGAAGGGGGCTATCACGTCGAAGGCCTCGCGCGGAGCGTGGGGGGCGTGGTGGGCCAGATGCTGGGCGAGGGGGAGCCCCTTGATCCGGGCCCTCCCGACGAGCGGATCGTCCGCTATGCTGCGGACCTCCGCCGGTTCTTTGGCCAGTGGTGGAAGGTGCTGCGTTGAAAAGACATCTTGCCTTGCCGCTGTTCTTCCTGCTGCTCAATGCCTGCACGTTGGGGGACGACACGCCCCCCAGCGCGCCGGATGAATTCGTCTACGATCCTTCTTCCCGGACGTTCACTTGGGTGGCTTCGGGCGACGATGGTACGGGCGGGAACAATTTCTTCAATGACATCCGTTTTTCGGATCGGGAGCCTTCTAATCTCGATAACGCCTCTTTTGACGGTCTTGCCTTCTTCCATCATCAAGTAGGGGAGGGTTTTCCCCGTTTGTTCAAGGCCGAATTGGTGGAACCTCCTTCGCTCCCAGAGGAAGAAAAATACAAGGAATTTTTTGTCGCCCGGCGGCCCGATCCGACGGCCTATCTTACGCCGGCTCTCCAGGTGCGGGACGAGGTGAGCAACGCCTCGGCGGTGGTTCCGGCCGACCTGGACCCGGGCCCTGCTACTGACAACAGCCCCGTGGGAACGAATTTGGCCCAGTTGACACTCGATGCGACGACGTTTGGCGCGTTGGATGCTTCGGGCGATCTGAACGGCGACCGGCTCTCGGACCTGGTTGTCGTGGACGCCGATCCCGGCTCGGAGCGAATGTACGTTTATATGGGCCGTAGCGCGTTCCCATTCTTCGCCGCCGATCTGGAATCCGGTGCCGAGCCTGACCCATCAAGTAGCACTCCTGGCAATTGCGCGGCGGGGCCCGGGCGCTTCTGCGCGCCGGATATCGTGGTGGACCTCTCGGCCCTTGATCCCCTGAATACAGGCTCTGTTGGCGGCCGGAGCGCCTTCGCGGTGGGGCAGGGACTGCCTCCCCGGACGCTTTCTGTGGGCGATCTGACGGGAGACGGCCTGGCGGAGATCGTGGTAGGCGCCCCCGAGTTCACCCCGGTGGGAGAGAGCCAGGAGCGGGGCGCCGCTTTCGTTTTCTCATTCCACGAAACGCTCGTTTCGACGAAGGCGGGCGAAGAATCACTTTTTTTCCTTTATAACCCGGCTGATCGCCCTGCTTCCCCGGCGCCGATCCGCACGTACTTGGGAAAGACGGTGGACGCGGGGCCGGAAGGCCTCGTGGTTGAGGACTTGCTTTGCCAGCATTGTTCCATGCCGTTCGATAACGATGGTGTGGAGATCGATGCCCCCGCCTCCGAGAAGCAGGAGTGGCGCCTCTATGATTCGGAGCCCGTCCAGGTCTTTCCTGTTTCCACGTGTTCCGTTCCGCGCTGCACAGGCGCCGACCTGCTTGTGACCAACGGTTCTCCTTATTTCGATAGCGAGTCGGCCGACTTCGAAGGGCTGGAAGGGGAGTTCTTGCTGGTCATCTACGATGGGGCCGGCGATCCGGATTTCGCCGCCGTGGTGGAACGCTTCGATCCTTCCCGCCCGGTTCCCACGGACCCCGTCGATTCGGGGTTCCGGGGCCGGATCGTCATTGATTGGCGGCGGGCGAGTAAACCTCTTGCCGGTCTTGCGACCGCGGCTAACCGGCCCTTCGCTCTTTTTCGCCAGATTGCGGAAGGAGAGCGCTTCGAAACCAACTTATCGAGCGGCTCGTTAGCCGATCCGCTTCTGATCGGAAACCTTCGCAAGCGCTACGACGCCGCGGATGAGGCCGCTACTTTGCGGACCATCATCGATCCCACAGACTTGGCGGACGTTCCGGGGCCCGGCGAAGAACGCCCCTTCGCCACGCTCCTGGGCCCCGAAGCGGATGGCCGTTTCGGAGAGGCCGTTGCCACGGCAGGGGACATGAACCTGGACGGCACCCAGGACCTCGCCGTATCGGCGCCGGGACTCGACACTCTTCCCTCCCGCTACGGGACTTTCGCCACCCATGCCGACCGTGGCGGGGTGATGGTGCTCTATGGGGACGAGGACTTCCCGGTGCTCGATGTACCGCTTCCCGGCGGATTTCCAGACGGCGTTTACGATTTCGGCCCCCTTGGGGAAGACCGGCCCCAGGCCATCATCCTGGGGCGCGACGCGGGGGATTTAACCGGCTCCTCTTTGGCGGCCGCCCGCGTTCGAGGAGACCGGCCCGAGACCGATGCCCGCGGCGAGCATGCTCTCGTCGTGGCGGCCCTCGCCGTCGGCGCCCCGGGCGCGAACCCTTCACCAGTTTATTATTACGAGAGCATGGGTCTGGTGCCTTTCCCTTTCGGGTGCGGGGTCGATTTGAACGGGGTGATGGATGGTACCGGTTCGGTCGATGCGGACGAAGATGAACGCGACAATGCCGGCGCCGTCTATCTCTTCGCCCCGCACCGGGAATTCGAGGCGCGGGATTACTGGCCGCTCGGCGGCCTGCCGGACGGTGTTTACGATCTGGATGACGATACGCCCCTCTGCGACGTGGCGAGCGCCGAAATCTGGGGTGAGGTGGCGAACGATAGACTGGGTACGTCCGTCGTTCTGGACCTGGATGCCAATGGCGACCACGTCTTGGACTTGGCGGTGGGCGCTCCAGGTTGGAACGGGGGCGTTGGCCAAGTTTATGTTTTCCTCGGAACCACGCGAGAAGCGACTCCCCCCGCCTTTACCCAGTTCGATCCTGCAAGCGTAGGGGCCATCCCTTCGGGAGGTTCGTTCTCGTTTTTCAATCGCGGCAACGTGGACGCCGACCGGCGGGTGGACGACGATGAAAACGAATCGCTCATCGACCGGGAAGACCGGTGCGTTCTTTGCCTCTACGATCTTTCTCGATCATTCACCACTTTGCCCAGTGAACTGGCCCCTTACGCCGCGGGACCGGATTTGATCGTGGAGGGCGGGGCGGATGCCGCGATTGGCCTTAATCTCTCGGCGGGTTTCCTGGACCCGGATGGTTTCGAGGACATTCTCCTTCTGGCAAATGGCGCGGGCGATTGGCCCCTTTTCCTCTCGGGGATGACGAGCCTTCTGGTCGAGTACCGCCAATTAGGCACGGCCCTGCCGGGCGAGCGGCCCCATCCGGCCAATTACGTGGATGAGGGTAATCCAGGCGATTTCATCGAAGCCCCCGGAAACGCGGCTGCGGCGGGAGGGGTCCTTTGGTGGGTCGAAAGGGACACGATTGACAGCCGCGTAGGCAAGCTGGGCCAGGCCAAAGTTGAAGTGCAAGTGATCTATGAGGCGACGGACGAAACGGATGAAACCCCCATCGACCATCGGGTTTTTGGGCGTTCCTACACCGATGATTCCGTGGAGGACTCGGAAACCCAATCGACGGTCCAGCTCGAATTCATTAACCGGGATGATCCCGACCGCGTTTTCCGCTGGAATGCCCTCACGACGGGCGGCCTCTTCCCGGCATTGGGCACTCCCGATACCCCTTTTGCCTCCAGTCTCGACGTGTTTTCGTTCGGAGGGGACGCGACGGGCGACGGCCAGGAAGACCTGCTCTTCTGCGCCGAGGGCGGCGAGATTCGCGTGGTTTATTAAACCTCTTTCGATCCCCGCGTTTACAGCAGCCAAAGGGCCGTGATAGGATCGGCCCGTTCGGCGAATTCCTGAAGGGGTGGTGGGACGGGCCCCGCGTTCGTCCAACCCCCGCAGGGAACGCCGGTTCTTCCGTTAAGGAGCACCGCCGTGAAACCCTCTCGCGTCCTGCAAGTCCTCGGAGCGTTGTTTTTGTTATCCGCCACCGTGGCCTCCTGCGCCAAGAAACAGCCGGGGCAGTTGAGCCAGGTGATTTACGCCCGCCAGCGGGCCTACGGTTTCATGTTCAAAGTGAAATCTCCGGGCGGAGCGATGAAAGAGGCGGAACTGAGGACCATTCTGGAAGGCCTGGAACGCCGATTCTCGGCCCTCTATCAACCACGCAAGGTCGAGGAATTCAGCGTCGAAGTGAAGGACCGCGCCTACGATGTCGTCGACGTGGCGTTCGAGGCGGCCATAGCCAATTTGGACGACGTCATTCTGATCGACGGGGAAGTAAAACCCGATAGCTTTTCCGGCCACCTGCGGATCGTGAATGCGGCCCGCGGCGGAGCGGCCGTGGACGAGAAGATCGACGTCCAGAAGTCCCAGGTAATGATCAGCGAAGGCGAGAAGGACCGCCCCGCCCAGAATATCGAAGAAGCCCTCTGGAAGGTCGTAGAGGGCCTTCTCGTCGCCAAGTACAACGATCCAAACGCCTATGACGCGCTTCGTGCGCATACGGGGCAGGGGATGGAAGGGGTTGAAAATCTGGCTGACGAACTCGTGCGTAAAAGCGGCGTCAAGGGCGTCAGTTCCTTCGAGCGCCTTCCACGGGACCAGCAGGATGAAAAATACCGCTTCCTCAACTACGCCCGCCAGCTCTACCAGAAGGTTCACGGTGCCTACGTGGCCGGCCAGATTCCGGTGAAGAGTTCGGTCGACACCCAGCGCATTCAGACTCTTTCCGGAAAGATGCGGGCGGTGGGGGAAGTGACCGAATTCTACGATGATGAAATCGCCGTGGGTGACAAGGATTTCAAGGTCACCTTCGAATTCCAGAACGTCAACGAATCCCTCCAGGGATACTTCACCCAGGCTCTCGCCAAATCCGAATTCGAAAAGACGATACGGGCTTATACGAACAAGCCGGTCCAGATACTGGTTTCCTACGATTTAGGGAGCGACTCGGGGACCATGTTCCTCCGCATTCGCCACTCGAACCCCAAATTCCTGGCTTCCGTCCGTTCTAAGCCCCTTGTGATCGAGGACACCCGCGTGCTCCCCTTCTCGTACTTCAACAAATTGATGGGGGAGTTCTACAAGTACCGCCGATTGCTCATTACGGTGGCCAATGATTTCGACAAGAAAGTTTTCGAGAATTTCTCTTTGGTCCTTGAACTCCAGCGCAAGCTGTATGGCTATGCCAAGATCCCGGTCGGAGTTTACGAGGGGCAGCTTCGCCCCATCACTGCCATCAAAGTGAAGCTCTGCGATTACGACGAAGTCGAGATCGCGACGGCCAAGCCGAATTTCACGGCCCAGACGAAGCTCTACGCGCTCGGGACGCCGCAGACCGTGGCCGGCGAGCGCGTCGCCTACGCGAGCGTTTACGAATTCTTCGGCCTCGATGACCTTTTCAAGGTTACTTATCCCAAGGCCTGCAAGACCGGAGAAGACGTGGAAATCCTCGTTCCCACCCACGGGGGCAAGGGGCCGGTCGAGAAGATCAAGATTCAGCGGTAGGGAATTTCCATTCCAGAGGCGTTCAGGGCGGCGGGCCTTGCTGGCCGCCGCTTCCGAACATCGTCATCGCGAAAAACGCCTTGATCTTGTCATTCGTTTCCCGGAGGCGCTCGGAGAGCGTGCGGGCGAACGACCACAAGATCGTATAGGCGATGTCTTTGTTTACGAAGAGGAACTGCTCGAAATCCTCGCGGCTGATGGTGGCTAGTTTGCAGGACTTGTTGGCGATGGCATCGGCGCTCCGCTCCGAGTCGTCGATGAGCGCCATTTCCCCGAAAAATGCGCCTTGCTTCAAGACGGCCAGGGCTTCTTCGCCCACGCCGGGAATCTGCTTCGAAATCCGGATTTCGCCCGAAAGGATGATGAAGAGCTTGTCGCCCTTCTCTCCCTCCTTGAAGACGGTCGTGCCGACCTTGGCTTCTTCCTCGTGGCAGATGGAAGCCACTTCCTTGAGATGGGCGTCGCTTAGTTCCTGAAAAAGATAGATATTTTTGAGTACCGATGGATCGACCATTGAACGTGTGCCGCCGCCGCTCGCTTGGGTGCTTTTAAGGCTTTTGGCCCTGCCCGTGGGGACGCGACGCAGGTTATGGCCCGCTCTACGGGCTGTCAAGGAAACGCTTATTGAAGGAGCCCGGCCCAGGCGCCAAAGCTCTCGCGGGCCCTCTCGGCAATCGGCGTGAACCGGAAGGATTCGCGCCCTTCCCGCAGAAGCCGCGCCACGTCCACCCCCGGGTTGTGGCACAGATCGCCCCGGGCCACGCCGAGCCAGTCGAGCACCATGGCGGGGGTGATTTCGAGATGAAACTGGAGGCCCCAGGCTTTCCCGTAACGGAACGCCTGGTTTTCGCAAACTTCCGAGCGGGCCAGGTGTACGGCGCCCTGGGGCAGATCGAACGTATCGCCGTGCCACTGGAAGACTTCCGTCCAGGCGGGATAATGGCGGAAGAGGGGGTCGCTCCCCCGCGCCGCATCGGTCCAATCGACCCGGAAGAGGCCGATTTCAGGCCGCTTGGCGCGGTAGACGCGGGCGCCGAGCGCGCGGGCGAGCATCTGGGAACCCAGGCAAACGCCGAGGACCGGGACGTCTTCCTTCAGGGCTGCTTCGAGGAGTTTCCGCTCCGCGCCGAGAAACGGGTAGCGCCGCGTTTCGTCCGCGTTCATGGGGCCGCCCATGACGATGATGCCGCAAGCACCTTTCGTGGAAGCAGGGATGGCCTCTCCCGCGAATCCCCGGAAAAAACGGATTTCCTTGCCGGCCCGTGTGAGGGCGTTCTCGATGAGCCCCAGGCCTTCGTGTTCGACGTGCTGGAAGACGTAGACCGGCTTGGGAGCCATCGGGATTCCTCCTTAAAGCCCGGCGGGCGGGCTATCTTTAGTCCGCTTCCGCCGTTCTACAAAACCCGGCAGGGAGGGTTTATGGAAGAGATCATACGGGAACTCGCCCG
>JBFLVN010000035.1:0-18928 GCA_040758475.1 Bdellovibrionota bacterium | reverse complement strand
GGGAAGCAGGGAATGAGAGACGTTCTTACGCTTCCGCCGGGGCGATCCGGGTGGGCCAGGAGATTTTGGGAACCTGATGCTGGCGCCGCATCTCGCTCGTTTCGGCTTCGCTCGCCAGGACGTGTCCGAAGAGCTGGTCCATCCGTTCGACGAAGATGAATTCCATGTCCTTCTTGTACTGCTCTTCGAGCTCCTCGATGTTGGGGAAGTTCTTGGACGGCAGCACGACCCGGCGGATGCCGGCGCGCCTGGCGGCCAGGACCTTGTCCTTGATGCCGCCCACGGGGAGGACCATCCCGCGCAGGGTGATCTCGCCCGTCATGGCGACGTCGGAGCGGACGGGCCGGTTCGTAAGCAGGCTCGTGAGGGCCGTGAGCATGGTGACGCCCGCCGAAGGGCCGTCCTTCGGGATCGCCCCCGCCGGCACGTGGACGTGGATGTCGTACTTCTGGAACGTGTCGTCCGGAATGCCGAGCTTCGAGGCGTTGGCCCGGACGAAAGAGAGGGCTGCCACGGCCGATTCCTTCATCACATCGCCGAGCTGGCCCGTGAGCTTCAGATCGCCCTTTCCGGGCATGAGCGTCGCCTCGATGAAGAGGATGTCGCCGCCCGTGGGCGTCCAGGCGAGGCCCGTCGCGATGCCGCTGGCCATGATCCGCTCGGCCGCGTCCAGGAAGAACTTCTTGGGTCCCAGGTAGCTCTTGATGTCCTCGGCCTTGATCAGGAATATCTGCTGCGTCTGGTCCGGAACCCCTCCGTCGGTCGCCATTTCCTTGCGTTCGGCAGCGCTCGCGATTTTCCGCGCGACCGCCCGGCAGACGCTCGCCACCTCGCGTTCGAAATTCCGGAGGCCCGCTTCCCGCGTGTAATGGCCGATGATTTCCAGGAGCGCGCCGTCTTCGAATACGCACTGCTCGGCCTTTAGCGCGTGCTCCTTGAGCTGCCGCGGGACGATGTAGGTCTTGGCGATCTGAAGTTTTTCTTCCTGGGTGTATCCCGGGATTTCGATGATCTCCATGCGGTCCCGGAGCGGGGCCGGGATGGGGTCCAGCTGGTTGGCCGTCGCCACGAAGACCACCCGGGAAAGATCGAACGGCAGGTCCAGGTAGTGATCCTGGAACGAATTGTTCTGCTCGGGGTCGAGCACTTCGAGCAGGGCGGAGGAGGGGTCTCCCCGGAAATCCTGCCCCAGCTTGTCGACTTCATCGAGCATGAAGACCGGGTTGTTGGACCCCGCCTTCTTGATGCCCTGGACGACCTTGCCGGGCAGGGCGCCCACGTAGGTGCGGCGGTGGCCGCGGATTTCGGCCTCGTCCCGGACGCCGCCGAGCGAGACGCGCACGAACTTGCGCCCCAGGGACCGGGCGATGGATTTTCCAAGCGAGGTCTTGCCCACGCCCGGGGGGCCCACGAAGCAGAGGATCGGCCCCTTGATCTCGGGATTGAGCTTCCGGACGGCCAGGTATTCGAGGACGCGCTTTTTCACCTTGTCGAGGCCGTAGTGGTCCTCTTCGAGAATCTTCTCGGCGTCCATGATGTCCAGGCGGTCGTCCGTCGAATCGAGCCACGGCATGTCGAGAATCCAGTCGAGGTAGGTGCGGCTCACCGTGTACTCGCCCGAGGCCGGCTGCATGCGGGAGAGGCGCTTCCATTCGGCGAGCGCCGCTTCCTTGACCTCTTCGGGCATGGCCTTTTTCTCGATGCGTTCCTTGATCTCTTCGAGCTCGTCGCCCTTGTCGTCTACTTCGCCCAGTTCCCGGCGGATCGCCTTGAGCTGTTCGCGCAGGTAGTACTCCCGCTGGTTCTTGTCCATTTCGTTGCGCACGTTGGACTGGATCTTCTGCGAGAGCCCCAGCACCTGCACTTCCTTCTGGAGGTACTCGAGGACCTTCTGGAGCCGCGCCGTCGAATCGGCGATCTCCAGGATTTCCTGGCGCTTGGTCAGGTCGATGTTGATGTTGCCGGCGATCAGGTAGCAGAGGTAGTTGGGATCGTCGACGTTCTCGACGATCTGCGCCGCTTCGTCGGGGATGTTGGGCGACATCTCGATCGCCTTGGCGGCAAGCATCTTGATGTTGCGGACCATCGCCTCGATTTCGGGCGAGGTTTCGGAGCGGTCGGGAATCTGTTCGACGCGGGCCCGGTGATAGGGGGTGAGCTGGAGGCCGGCGACGACCTTGAAGCGCACGAGGCCCTGGACGACGAGGTTTTCCGTTTCGTCGTTCACCTTGAACGTCTTGATGATCTTGGCGGCCGTGCCGATTTGATAGACGTCGGTCCAGACCGGATCGTCGATCGTGGGACTGCGCTGGGCCACGAGCCCGATGATTTTGTCCCCCTTGAGCGCCTGCTCGACGAGTTGGATGCTCTTGGGACGGCCCACGGAGAGTGGGATGATGGCGCCGGGATAAAGGACGGCGTTCCGCAGCGGGAGGATGGCGAGCTCGTCCGGGATTCGGGGAATCTCGCCTTTTCCTGTCGGGCCTTTGGGATTATCGAAGATACGCATACCGGAACTCCTTGGAACTTCGCGGGTGCCCTCCGCGCCCGTGGCCGCTGTTACGGCCAAGTGAAATTATAACGTCAAAGACGCCCACTTATGAAGTTAAGGCCTTCCCCGCGGGGGTCAAGCATCATGGCCCTCCCGGGGGCCTTTAATAATCACCCATTAAGATGATTGTGGGCCCTTCGGGGGTTCGCATTCTGTGACCCCTGGCACAGATAAGCGCTCCAATTCGTTGCATTCGCCCTGGGACTCGGAAATCCTGGCGGTCCCGTTAAGCAGGGGGCGTTGCATGTCCGGGGCGGGCAAGAAATGGGATGTGATCGTCGTGGGAGCCGGTCCCGGGGGCTCTTCCACGGCGTTCTTCCTGGCCAAAGCGGGCATCCAGGTTCTCCTGCTGGACCGCGTGTCTTTCCCCCGGGACAAGGTTTGCGGGGATGGATGCACCCCCCGGACGGCCCGAATGCTGGATCGCCTCGGCGTGCGGCAGGCGGTGGCGAAGGATTATCCCCGCATCGACCGGGCCCGGCTGGTTTCCCCGGGGGGTATCGTGGTCGATTCTCCCATTCCCGAGGTCGCTTTTGGAGGGGTTGGATACGCCCTGCCTCGGTACGTCCTCGATAACCTCCTTCTAGAGAACGCCACCCGGGCGGGGGCCGAGTTCCGGGGCGAGAAGGCCGTGCGAACCGTGGAGAGCGGACCCGGCGGCGCCGCCGTGGTCTTGGAGTCGGGGGAACGCCTTGCGGGTAGTTTCGTCGTCGGGGCCGATGGTGCTTACTCGGTCGTCCGCCGGAGCCTGGGGCTCGAACCCAACGGAGCGGCCCACGGGGCTTGGGCCATCCGGGCCTACTACGAAGGCGTGGAGATGACCGCCCCCAACGCCTTCGAGATCTGCTGGGACAAGGAACTCCTTCCGGCCTATGGCTGGCTCTTTCCGGTGGGGCCCGGGCGGGCGAACGTGGGCCTTGGGCTCCGGACAGATCATTTGAAGCGTTTGGACCGGAAACTTCCCGATCTTTTCGAGGAATTTCTCCGCCGCGATCCGAACATCGGCGCCGAACTCAAGAACGCCCGGCTGATTGGAAAGCCGCGCGGCCATTTCCTTCCCTTGGGTTCCCAGTTACCGCGCACTTATGGAGAACGGGTCGTGCTGGTGGGGGACGCGGCTTCCTTCATCAATCCGCTCTCGGGGGAGGGGATCGAGTTCGCCCTGGAGAGCGGGGAGCTGGCGGCCGCCACCCTGGCCGAGGGCCTTCGCCGCGGGGAATTCTCCGCTTCTTTCCTGAAAGGTTACGAGAAAGGGTGGCGAAAAGCCTTCGGCCACACCCTGCGGGTCAACACCCGGCTCCAGTGGTTCTTCCAATTTCCCCGCATGGTGGACCGGATTTTCCGCGTCGCGAACCGGGACGAGCGGACCAAGAACGAATTGGCGGACCTCATCCTGGGAGACCGCCGCCGCCTCTCCCTGCGCCTTATTTGGAAGTTCCTTTTCGGCTGATCGGACGCGGTTTCCGCGGGTGATGCTTTGACACCCCTGGAAGGGCCGCTTACGATACTTCCTGCCGATCCCTTACTGTTCCTGGGCTTTTTCTTTGCCCTCCCGTTATTTTCGGATTTCGCCGGGGCCTGGAGGGCGGGCGGGGAAGGGTTCGGCGGATCACAAGGAGCATCCTGATTATGGCCAGCCGCCTGGGCGAACTCCTCGTACGCGAAAAAATTCTTAGCCCCCTTCAACTCCAGCAGGCCCTCGAAGAGCAGCGGAAGACGGGCGAGCGCCTGGGCACCACTTTGACGCGCTTGGGTCTCATCGAGGAAAACGAGCTCACCTCGTTCCTCTCCAAGCAGTTCGGCGTTCCATCCATCAACCTCCAGGAGTTCGAGATCGATCCGGAGGTCATCAAGCTCGTCCCCGAAGCCCAGTGCAAGAAATACAAGCTCATCCCCGTGAACCGGGCGGGCTCGACCCTCATCGTCGCCATGGCCGATCCCTCGAACATCATGGCCATCGACGACATCAAGTTCCTCACGGGCTACAACATCGAAGTCGTCGTTTCCACGGAACAGGCCATCGACGAATCGGTTACGCGCTACTACACCCAGCCGGCCGAAGAGGCCCAGTTCGATCCCGACCAGCTTCTCGATGGCATGGAGGATCTCGACGGCGTCGAAGTGGGCCAGGACGAAGAGGACGTCAACCTCGACGACCTCGCCAAGGCTTCCGAAGATGCCCCGGTCATCAAGCTCTGCAACTACATCCTGATGGAAGCCATCAAGCGGGGAGCCAGCGACATCCACATCGAGCCTTACGAGAAGAGCTTCCGCGTGCGGTACCGCACCGACGGCGATCTGGCCGAAATCATGCGGCCCCCCATGAAGCTCAAAAACGCCATCACCTCCCGCATCAAGATCATGAGCAGCCTGGATATCGCCGAGCGGCGGCTCCCGCAGGACGGCCGCATCAAGCTCAAGATGGGCAAGGGCAAGGAGATGGACTACCGCGTCTCGGTCTGCCCCACGCTCTTCGGCGAGAAGATCGTCATGCGGCTCCTCGACAAGTCGAACCTCCAACTCGACATGACCAAGCTCGGCTTCGACGACTTCCAGCTCGAGCAATGGAAGAAGGGCATCGAGCGGCCCAACGGCATGTGCCTCGTGACGGGGCCCACGGGTTCCGGCAAGACGACGACGCTCTACTCCGCGCTCGCCGAGCTCAACACGATCGACGTGAACATCTCGACCGCCGAAGACCCGGTGGAGTTCAACTTCGCCGGCATCAACCAGGTTCAGATGAAGGAAGACATCGGCCTCAACTTCGCCGCGGCCCTCCGGAGCTTCCTGCGGCAGGACCCGGACATCATCCTTGTCGGCGAGATCCGCGACTTCGAAACGGCGGAAATCGGGATCAAGGCCGCGCTTACGGGCCACCTGGTGCTCTCGACGCTCCACACGAACGACGCTCCGGCGACCATCTCCCGCCTCCTCAACATGGGCATCGAGCCCTTCCTCGTGGCCTCCGCCATCAACGTCATCGTCGCGCAACGGCTCTGCAAGAAGATTTGCGCCGAGTGCAAAGAGCCCATCGACGTCCCCGAAAAAGCCCTCACCGACATCGGCGTCAAGCAAGAGGAAATCGGGACTTTTCAGGTTTTCAAGGGGAAGGGCTGCGGGAAGTGCGGCGAATCGGGATACAAGGGCCGCGTGGCCGTTTATGAAGTCATGCCCATTTTCGACGAGATCAAGGAATTCGTCTTGAACGGGGCTTCGACCCTGGAGATCAAGCGCGAGGCCGTGCGCTTGGGTATGCGCTCGCTGCGTGGAAGCGGCATCGCAAAGCTCAAGGCTGGCATCACGACGATCGATGAAGTCGTGCGCAATTCGGCGCCGGATTGATCGGGCTTGGGAAATTGCGGAAGGTTCTTGTCTGACGAATTAGGGAAGGCATCCGAGGAGTTTCCGATCCTATGAGCACTCCAGCCCCTGCCGGCGGCGGCGCCGGCGTCAACCTGCACCAGCTTCTCAAGGCCATGATCGAGAAGGGGGCGAGCGACCTTCACATCACGACGGGCTCGCCTCCCCAGCTCCGCATCGACGGTGACCTCACGCCCCTCAAAGTCCCGCCGCTTACGGCCCAAGATACAAAACAGCTCTGCTACTCGATCCTCACCGACGCCCAGAAGCACCAGTTCGAAGAACAGAACGAACTGGACCTCTCCTTCGGCGTCAAAGGGCTCTCCCGCTTCCGGGGGAACGTCTTCATGCAGCGCGGCGCGGTCGCCGCGGCGTTCCGGACCATCCCCTTCAAGATTCTGAGCTTTCAGGAACTGGGGCTTCCTCCAGTCGTGGCGATGCTTTCCGAAAAACCGCGTGGGTTGATCCTGGTGACGGGGCCCACGGGCTCGGGCAAATCGACCACGCTGGCCACGATCATCGACAAGATCAATGCCGAGCGGCACGAGCACATCGTGACGATCGAAGACCCGATCGAATTCCTCCACCCCCACAAGAACTGCGTGGTCAATCAACGGGAAGTCCACGCTGATACGAAGAGTTTCAAGACCGCCCTCAAGTACATCCTGCGGCAGGACCCGGACGTGGTGCTTATCGGCGAGATGCGCGACCTGGAAACCATCGAAGCGGCGCTCGTCGTTTCCGAAACGGGCCACTTGGCCTTCGGAACTCTCCACACCAATTCCTGCGCCCAGACCATCAACCGGATTCTCGACGTCTTCCCGCCCTACCAGCAGCCCCAGATCAGGGCCCAGCTCTCCTTCGTCATGGAAGGGGTCATGTCCCAAGCCCTTCTTCCCAAGCTTTCGGGTTCGGGACGGGTCATGGCCCTCGAAATCATGATTCCCAACCCCGCCATCCGGAACCTGATCCGCGAAGACAAGGTTCACCAGATCTACTCCCAGATGCAGGTGGGGCAGGCCAAGTTCGGCATGCAGACCATGAACCAGGCCCTTTTCAACTTGATCAGCAAGCGGCTCATCAGCACCGAAGAGGGTTTTAGCCGCTGCTCCGATCCCGAAGAGCTTACTACCATGCTCCAGCGGGCGGGGCTTATGGCCGTTTCGCCGGGCGCCAAGCCCTAGGTTTCATGCGGCTTTCCTGTCCATTGGCGGGGGAGTGCCTTTCCTGCTAGGATACGCCTATTGGGTAAACCCGCTACGGCCGGTGGAATCTCCGTTCCGTTTCTATCGCGTGGCGTGGAAACCCTGGATAGACGAGGTACGCACGAATGCCCACTTTCTTATGGGAAGGCCGTACGTCGAACGGCGGCACCGTCAAGGGCAAAACGGAAGGGCCCAATCAAGAGGCGGTGATCAACCTCCTCGAATCCCAGAACATCAGGGTCCAGAGCATCAAGGCGGGGGCCCGGGAACTCAAGCTGCCGGCGTTCCTCCAGCCGGGTGTGGATCAGAAGACCGTCGTTATCTTCACGCGGCAGTTCGCCACGATGATCGACGCCGGCCTGCCGCTCGTCCAGTGTCTCGACATCTTGGCGAACCAGCAAGACAATCCGACTTTCAAGAAAACCCTCTACGCGGTGAAAAACGGCGTCGAAGCGGGGAAGACCTTCGCCGATTCCTTGAAGGAACATCCGAAGGTTTTCGACGATCTCTACGCCAACATGGTCGCGGCCGGCGAAGTGGGCGGTATCTTGGATACGATCCTGAACCGCCTCGCGACCGCCATGGAAAAAGTCCTCAAACTCAAGAAGCAGGTCAAGGGGGCCATGGTCTACCCGATCTCGGTCTTGGTCGTCGCGGTCGGCGTCGTCATCCTCTTGATGGTGAAGGTCATTCCCGTGTTCGCCGACCTCTTCAGCCAATTCGGCAACGAGCTGCCGCCACCGACCAAATTCGTGATGGACGTCTCGGATTGGTTCGTTGCTAACATCTGGTACATCCTCGCCACGTGCGTCGCCGTTCCCACGGGGTTCAAGTCGGCATACTCGACCCCCAGGGGGCGGGATATCATCGATAAATACATGCTCAAGATACCGGCGATCGGAAACGTGATCCGGAAAGTCGCCGTCGCGCGGTTTACCCGGACCTTGGGCACCATGCTCAGCTCCGGCGTTCCGATCATGGAAGCGCTCGAAGTTACCGCCCGCACGGCGGGCAACACGACGGTGCAAAAAGAGATCATGAAGTGCCGCCTGGCCGTTTCGGAAGGTAAGTCCTTGACGGAACCGCTCCAGAAGAGCGTCGTTTTTCCGTCCATGGTCGTGCAGATGATCCAGGTGGGTGAATCCACCGGTGCCATGGACGCCATGCTCACCAAGATCGCCGACTTCTACGACGAAGAAGTAGACGCGGCGGTCGAAGCCATGACCTCCCTCCTGGAACCGATCATCATCGTCTTCCTGGGAGGAACCATCGGCGGCATCCTGATAGCGATGTACATGCCGATCTTCGATCTTGCCGGAAACATCGGAGGCTGATCACCCGTCTTCTGCGCCCCAGCCCCCTCGGCCACCCGGCGAGGGGCAAGGCCCTCTTACGCCCCGGCTCCAGGGCCTCCTCCTCGGCCGGGCGCTGGTGATCGTGTTTCTTCTCGGAGGCGTCTTCGCCTTTCAATACAGCCAGGGAGCGATCGAGCCGAATCAAGAGACTCTCGTCTACGCTCTTTCCCCGATCTACGGCTGCGTTATTTTTGTTTTTCTCTTGTCGATTATTTACGCGGTGGTCTACCGCCGTCTCGTGCGGGAAGGGGAGGTCTCCGCCCGGCGTTTCGCCATTATTCAGATTATGGGGGACGTCCTGATCGTTTCCTACCTCCTCGTCGTTTCCGGCGGCACCCGAAGCGTTCTCGCCTTTCTCTATCTCCTCATCGTTATTTACGCGGGGATCCTGCTCGCCGGGCGGGGGGGATTCCTGGCCGCTTCCCTCTGTTCGCTGGCTTATCCGCTGGCCCTTCTCTCGATCCGGCGCTTTCCAGGGCCGCTCCTTGAGCGGCTGGAGGTTTTCGGGGCCTACCAGCCGCAGCAAGAAGAGATCATCTACGCCTCGTTGGTGAACGTTAGTTCCCTCTTTTTAACGGCGGCGCTCGTTTCCATTTTCACCGAACGTCTGCGGGTCGCCCGGGAACAACTGGCCCGCCGGGAGATCGATTACCGGTCTTTGGAAGAACTCCACCGCCAGATCCTGGCGAACCTGACGAGCGGCATCTTGACCATCAACCGGCAGGGAGAGATTACCTATTTGAACCGCGCGGCCGAGCAGATGCTGGGCCGGAAACTTCCGGATGTTTACCGCCTCCCGTTGACGGAGGCGTTTCCGGAAATCGCGTCGGCGGCGATCCGCGCCGTTTCCATCGACCCCTGGAGCCGTCCGGAAGTGCGGATTCGGGGGAGCGACGGGACGGAGCTGGATTTGGGATTTTCGGTCAATCCCTTCGACGACGCGCGGGAAGGCGGGAAAAGCTCCATCATCATCTTCCAGGACCTCACGAACTTGAAACGCGCCGAGGAGCGTCTAAAGCGCGTCGACCGCCTGGCCGCTATTGGAACCATGGCGGCCGGCATTGCCCACGAGATCCGCAACCCCCTGGCCTCCATTTCGGGTTCCATCCAGCTCTTGCGCGGCAGTCAGGGGGTTTCGGAGGAGGACGGGCGCCTCATGGCGGTCATTCAGCGGGAAATCGGCCGCCTGGACAGCCTCATTTCCAATTTCCTCAGCTACAGCAGCCCCATGCAGTTGCGGCTCCAGCCTTGCGATCTGAAGGAAATCGTCCGTGAAGTGGTCGAAGCCCTGGGGACTCGCACGACGCCGCCTCTGCGGATCGACGTCGTTTACGAGGGCGAGGACTTCCGCTTGCGGGCCGACCCCGACAAGCTCAAACAAGTCTTATGGAACCTCCTTTTGAACGCCCGTCAGGTTCTGGAAAAAACCGGCGGGCGCATCGAGATCGCCCTTTTCCGGCACGGGCCGGAAGGCCCACTGGCCACTTGCGGCTTCCGGGTATCGGATACGGGCCCCGGTATTCCCCCCGGCGTGCGTCCGAAGATGTTTACGCCGTTCTTTACGACCCGTCCCGACGGAACCGGCCTGGGCCTGGCGCTTGTGGACCGGATCGTGGGCCTGCACGGCGGCACGGTCGATGCCGGCAACTTGCCCGGGGGCGGAGCTTGTTTCGAGGTGACCCTGCCCGTTAAACCACCGCAACCGTTGGACGACGCGCAACCGCCCGCCGCGGGGAGACCCTAAAAATCATGGCCCGAATCCTCCTGGTCGACGACGAACCCAGCATGCGCGAAGTGCTGGAGATCATGCTCCGGCGGGAAGGGCACGAATCCGTCTCTGCGCCGGGTGTCGAAGCGGCCAAGCAAACCCTCGGCGCCGGAACGTTCGACATCGTGATTACGGATCTTCGGATGCCCGATGGGAGCGGCCTCGACGTTCTCGGGGCCGCCCGGCAGGCCAATCCCGACGCCATCGTCCTCGTCATCACGGCGTTCGCCACCGCCGATACGGCCATCGAGGCCATGAAGGGCGGCGCTTACGATTACATCACCAAGCCTTTCAAGATCGAGCAGGTCCGCCATGTCCTAAGGCATGCCATCGAGGCCCAGTCGCTCAAGAATGAGAACCGCTCGCTACGGCAGGCCCTGGTGGGCCGGTACGGCTTTCGCGGGATCGTGGGCGCTTCGCCCGCCATGAAGCGGGTTTTTGAACTGATCGAGCGGATCAAGGACACGCGCACGAACGTCCTCCTTACGGGCGAGAGCGGCACGGGCAAGGAACTCGTGGCCCGGGCCATTCACTACAACTCGGTCCGCAAGGAAGGCCCCTTCGTCGCGATCAATTGCGGAGCCATTCCGGGGACGCTCCTGGAGAGCGAGCTTTTCGGCCACGCGAAGGGCTCTTTTACGGGCGCCGTTTCCGACAAGGCGGGCCTCTTCGAGCAGGCTTCCGGGGGAACTCTCTTTCTGGATGAAGTCAGCGAAATCCCCGTCGATTTACAGGTAAAGCTCCTCCGGTCCATCCAGGAACGGACGATCCGGGCCGTGGGCGGTACCGTGGACGTGGAAGTGGACGTCCGGATCGTCGCCGCCACGAACCGCAACCTCGCCGTGGAGGTGGAAGCGGGCCGCTTCCGGCAGGATCTCTATTACCGCCTCAACGTCGTCGAGATTCACCTCCCGCCCCTCCGGGAGAGGAAGGAAGACATCCCGCTGCTTGCGCTCCATTTCCTGCAAAAATACACGACCGCCATGGGGCGGCCCATACGGACCATTTCTCCCGCAGCCATGCGGGCCTTGGAAGGACGTTCTTACCCGGGAAACATCCGGGAACTCGAAAACGTCATCGAGCGGGCCGTCGTTCTGGAAGGGGGGGAAGCGATCACTCCCGCCTCCCTTCCGCCGGAAACGGCTGAACCCGCGGTGGAAAAGGCGGCGGCTGGCCCCGGCTCGGCCCTTCCCGAGGAAGGGCTCGACCTCGAAGCGACGCTCGATGCGGTCGAGAAGAAACTTCTCGTCAACGCCCTCGAACGCAGCAACGGCAACAAAAGCGAAGCCGCCAAACTGCTCAAGCTTTCTTTCCGCAGTTTCCGGTACCGCTGCGCGAAGTACGGGCTTTAATCCTTAACGCGCGGCTTACCAGAGGGCCTTTCCGCCGGGGAGGGCTTCTCCCCGGAGAACATTTTCCCGCAAGGCGCGGGCTTCTTCCCGGAGGCGCGCAATTTCGGTCCGGACCTTTTCCATCAGTGCTTCTTTGTTATCGAGATCGAAGCCCTTGGTTTCGATGGGGGCGCCCACGACGAGCACGACCGGACTCCGGAGGAGCCAGTGGAATCCTTTGGGAATCACTTCCCGCGTGCCGGCGATGCCCACGGGGACGATGGGCACCTGGCTCTTGGCCGCGATGACGAACCCGCCCTTCTTGAACGGCAGGAGTTCGGAAGTCATCGCCCGCGTGCCTTCGGGGAAGATGAGCACGGTGCGCCCCCCGCGGATCGCCTGGGCGGCTTTCTCGATGCTCTTGAAGGCTTTTGCTTGCACGCCGCGGTTGATGGAGATGTACCCCATGGCCCAGAGGGCCTGGCCGAAAATGGGGAAATAAAAGAGCGAGTGCTTGGTTAGGAACCGGAGCGGAGTAGGGGAGGCAGCCATGAGCGAAGGGGGATCGAAGTGGCTTTCGTGGTTGCTCATCACGATGGCGCCGGAGAGGTTTTCGAGGCGCTCGCCCCCCACGATGTGCAAATGGGAGACGCGGCCCACGCGCAAAAGATTTCTCGCCCAGAACTGGGCGATGGGCCACCAGAGCCGTCCCTGGCGGTCCCCGAGGATCGCCACGAGGAAGGCGGCCGCTCCGCAGACGGCGGAACCGCCGATGAGGAATGCGTAAGTTAGAATCGTCCAAAACTGCTTCATGAAAGTTCTTGTTGCGGAAAGCGCGGTGGCGCCTGCCCCCCTAAATCCCCGGCAAGAGTTCTAATCAACAGCCGCCGGGTTTTTCCACCCAGGGCTTTGCGGCGCGGCGGATGGAAGTTCCGTGGAATCGTGGGGGCAGGGGCCGGTATTTGTCGTATTTTTCCAATTTGTAAAAAAATGATCTCTCGGTGCTTGCTCTTGTGGGTCTATAAAAATTTCATATGGTAACGTATGGCAATGTAAGTTACTGAAACCCATGAAGTTTTTCTCACAGGCATTTCACAGCAACCACACTATATAGCCCCTTTGGTATCAACGGCATACTACATGTTGTGGTTTTGTATTGACAGGGGTCACAGATTTTTGTAAAAGGGGGTTCCCTACAGCAGGAAGCTGCTGGGCTGACCGGGGGATCGGGCGTTTTAGGCTTTCCTTCTGTCCCACGTTGGCGCCCCCCTTGGAAAAGACCCGGAGAGCTTGAGGCACCTGGGGGCAAGCCATTGGTGGTTTGCGGCTTTTGTTCGCTCTGTTGGGGGCGGGGGCTCAAAACAATAAGGGTTTCGATAAGTCGTCGGGGGTTTAATTAGAACATGTCCAAGATCAGCAAGGGTACGAAGAGCAATCCAGTTAAACTGAGCAGAGTGCAGCCAGAGGCGGGCATTTCCTCCGGCCATGGAGGGACCCTCTCCAAGCCTCGGGCCAATGGGTCGAAAGCGCAGAGGAAGCAGCGCCCCATGACCAGCCGCGAAGCCCTCAAGGGCCTTCCCATGACCCGCCGCAACACCCGGCCGGGCGAGGACGTCTGGGCCCAGGTCCAATGGGAAAAGCGCGACGCCGTGATCAGCGGCTCGGGCGGCGAAGTCGTTTTCGAGCAGCGGGGCGTCGAGATCCCCACCAGCTGGTCCATGACGGCGACGAACGTCGTCGTTTCCAAGTATTTCCGTGGGACGCTTGGCACCCCCGAGCGGGAATACTCGGTACGGCAGCTCATTGGCCGCGTCGCCAACACGATCGCCGACTGGGGCATCGAGGACGGCTACTTCCGCACGGCCGAGGACGGGGAGACGTTCCGCTCCGAACTCATCCACCTCCTTCTCCACCAGAAGATGGCCTTCAACTCTCCCGTGTGGTTCAACGTGGGCGTGGAAGAAGCGCCCCAATGCTCGGCTTGCTTCATCAACTCCGTCCAGGATTCCATGAGCTCCATTCTCGACCTCGCGAAGACGGAGGGAATGCTCTTTAAATTCGGTTCCGGCACGGGTTCGAACCTCTCAAGCATCCGTTCCTCGAAGGAAAACCTCCAGGGGGGCGGCACGGCCTCGGGGCCCGTTTCCTTCATGCGGGGTTTCGATGCCTTCGCGGGCGTCATCAAGTCCGGCGGCAAGACGCGCCGGGCGGCCAAGATGGTCATCCTGAACGCCGACCACCCGGACATTCTCGATTTCATCCGTTGCAAGGCCGTCGAAGAGAAAAAGGCCTGGGCCCTTATCGACGCCGGCTACGACGGCGGCTTCAACGTTCCCGGTGGCGCCTACGATTCGGTCTTCTTCCAGAATGCCAATCACTCGGTGCGCGTTACCGACAGCTTCATGCAGGCCGTCGAGAACGACCAGCAGTGGTTTACCAAGGCCATTACCTCGGGCGAGGTCATGGGTGTTTCCAAGGCCCGGGACGTCATGAAAGAAATCACCGAGTCCGCCTGGATTTGCGGCGATCCGGGCCTCCAATTCGACTCGACGATCAACAAGTGGCACACCTGCAAGGAAACGGCGCGGATCAACGCCTCGAACCCTTGCTCCGAATACATGTTCCTCGACGACACGGCGTGCAACCTCGCCTCCCTCAACCTCATGAAATTCCGCAAGGAAGACGGGGAGTTCGACGTCGAGGCCTACGAGCACGCCTGCCGGATCACGATCTTGGCGCAGGAGATGGTGGTGGACCGGTCGTCCTATCCGACGCAGCCCATCACCCAGAACTCCTACGATTACCGCCCCCTGGGTTTGGGATACGCTAACCTGGGCGCGCTCCTCATGGCCCGGGGCCTTCCCTACGATTCGGACGCGGGCCGGGCCTACGCCGCCGCCATCACGGCCCTCATGCACGGCGCAGCCAACCACCAATCCTCCCTTGTCGCCGCCGACCGGGGCCCCTTCAAAGGTTATCCCAAGAACGAGCGGAGCATGATGGGCGTGATGCACATGCACCGCGACGCGGCCTACCAGCTCGATGCTTCCCTTGTTCCGCTCCCGCTCCTCAACGCCGCCCGCAAGGTCTGGGACGACGTGGTGGACGCGGGCTCGCGCTTCGGGTTCCGCAACGCCCAGGCCACCGTGCTCGCCCCCACCGGGACGATCGGCTTCATGATGGATTGCGACACGACGGGCGTGGAACCGGACATCGCGCTCGTCAAGTACAAGAAGCTCGTGGGCGGCGGCGTGCTCAAGATCGTCAACCAGACCGTGCCGCTCGCCCTCGAAAAGCTCGGCTACAGCGCCCAGCAGATCGAGGAAATCACGTCCTACATCGACCAGAACGATACGATCGAAGGAGCGCCGCACCTGCTCGACGAACACCTGCCGGTTTTCGATTGCGCCTTCCGGGCAGCGAAGGGCGTCCGATCGATCGATTGGCGCGGCCACATCAAGATGATGGGGGCGGTCCAGCCCTTCCTCTCGGGGGCCATTTCGAAGACGGTCAACATGCCGCCCGATACGACCATCGACGACATCGCGGAGGCCTACCGGCTCGCCTGGAAGATCGGCTGCAAGGCCATCGCCATCTACCGGGACGGTTGCAAGCGGACCCAGCCGCTCAACACCTCTCTCGAAAAGAAGAAGGAAGCGGGTGCCGTGGCGGAACACCAGTTCGGGGCGCGCCGCCGCCTGCCGGAAGAGCGCCAGAGCCTTACCCACAAGTTCAACGTGGGCGGCCACGAGGGTTACCTCACGGTGGGCGTTTACGAGGACGGCACGCCGGGCGAAATCTTCGTCAAGATGAGCAAGGAGGGCTCGACCGTTTCGGGCCTCATGGACTCCTTTGGCCTCGCTATCTCGATGGGACTCCAGCACGGCGTCCCCCTCAACACGCTCGTCGACAAGTTCACCCACACGCGCTTCGAGCCCTCGGGCATGACGAACCACCCGGACATCCGCTTTGCCAAGAGCATCATGGACTACATCTTCCGCTGGATGGACTTGAAGTTCCTCAAAGGGCAGGGCGCCGGCACCCAGACGGCCGATGAACGGACGGCCGAGCTCGATGCCGCCGCCGACCTCGCCCAGGGCAAGCTTCCGCTCCTGCAGGTGGTCCAGGGCGGCGCCGCCGGCGGCGGGCAGACCGTGACGGCCCCCGCGGCGTTCAAGAACCAGGCCGACGCGCCGCCGTGCCACGTCTGCGGGACGATCATGTACCGCTCGGGTTCTTGTTATAAGTGCGCCAACTGCGGCGCCACGAGCGGCTGTAGCTGAATTAGACGGATAGGATTTGCATCAGGCGTAGTGGGGGCTTTCGGGGAGAGCTAGGGACTTGCAAGAGAGGCCGGGGGGATAAGAAGATGCAACTCGACTATCAGGTGGAAGAAGCCCGGGTGGACGGGGAAGTGGGCTATCACTTCCGCGTCGTCGGCGAAGGGGAAGGGGGGGCGGTCGTCCCCCTCTATTCGAGCGCCGATCACATTGAGGAACTCCGGATTTCCAAAGCCGGTTACCCCAATCCGCACCTCGCCCGTGCCGTGGCCCAGGTCGTTCGAAAACAGCTTGGGACGCGGAACTGAACCCACTACGGGGAGCGGAATAGATCGCCACGCCCCGGCTCGCCGCCGGGGCGTTCTGTTGCTTCCTTGACAGAACTTTCCAGGCCCGGCACCGTTGAAAGATGCCGCCGTTCCAATCCATCAACCTCGCCGCCCCCGCCGAAGTGATCGAAGTGGCGGGGAAAGCCCTCCGCCTCGGGGCCCTTCCTTCCCAAAGCCGCCCGCTTTCGGCCGGGGAGGAAATCCTTAACGACCGCGTAAAACTCGAACCCGGCTCGCGCCTCGTCCTTCAGGTGAGGGGAGGGGAGCGGCTCGTCGTCGAGGTGGGCCCGGGCGGCGCCAAGACCTATTTCTTCCACGTGGTCGACGAGAAGCAGGTCCGAAGCAAGATCGATATGTAGTGAATTAGTCCTATTTAAATCCCGAAATAATTCTCGTCCGGAACGTCCCCGCGGCGTTTCTGGGATACCCGCAGGTTGTCGACGCTCTCGTCCTTGCGGACGAGGGAGACGAGCAGGGCCACGGCTTTCACGTCGTGCCACCCGGCCCGGGCGCCGCTGATGAGCGTGTCGAGGGCACCCCGCACGGAATAAGCCGCCGAGCGGAACGTCCGCGTCCCGATCATGCCCGTGTAGGCGTCGGCCACGGCGAGGAACGTGTGGAGCGCCGCAAATTCCGCCTCCGAATACCCCGGCACGTCGGGGCGCCAGCGGTTGTGGGGCGAGGCCCGGTGGTGTCCGGTCGCGATCCGCACGGCGAGCGAGGGCCCAAGCGACCGGGCCAGGATGACTCCGGAGTAAAGCTCGTGGGCCAGGTACTCGTTGAATTGGGAGGCCGTGAGCTTTTTCTGGCTCCTTAGGATTTGCACGGGGACGCGCGTAAGGCCCACGTCCCGGATGGCGCAGGCGAGCCAGACCTGGGCGATGTCGGAAGCGCTTCCCACGCCCGCGCGGGCGAGGAGCAGGGCCGTGATGGAGGCCGAAATGAAGGCCTGCTCGTGAGCCCACGGGGCGGCGGCAAGAAGCGCTTGGAGTTCCACGTGCAGGAGCCTTGGAAGCCGAAGGTTCCGCACGGCGTTCATGATCTCGTACTGGCGCTTGGTTTTGGTGAAAACGGCCGAATGGAGGGGGGAGGCCAGGTATTTCTGCAATTCCTCGAAGTGCTTGGTTTTTCCAAGCGCCGTTTCGAGCCCCTCGACGCCGGTGCGGCTCTTCCAGAGGCGCTCGATCAGCTCGGGGGAAAACCGCTCCCCCGCCTCGGCCAGGGGGGCCCCTTCGATGGTCTTTATTTCCTGATGGAGAGGCTCGTATTCCCGGCCGTCGGGGGCATTGGTCTGGGAGCGGGCGCCGGCCGAAGGACGGGTTTTCTGGAGCTGGGCGAGCTCCTGCGGAGTGACCTTGGCGAACGCCACCCGCTTGATGGGCGGCCGCCGCGCGACGACGCGGAAGCCTCCCCCTTTGGATTTGCCCTTGGCCGAGCCGTCCCCGCCAGCCATTTGGCACCCCGATGGAAAGTCTTGAAGTAGACCTATTTAAGCCGAAGGGACCCCGGAACGCAACGAAAAAATGAACGGCCGCCCCCTGGAAGAGAACGCCGCTACAGGGAATTAAGCCCCCGCAGCCCGTTTTTCGGAAGGGGGCGCGGCGGCTTTTTCTCCCGGAATCCAGCCCTTCTCCCGGTACCAGGCGATCGTTTGCCGCAGGCCTTCCCGGGTGTCGGGATACTGGAGGCGGAAACCCGTTTCCCGGAGTTTGGACGTATCCATCAAATGATCCCGCTGGCCGTAGGAGAGGAACTCCCGGTCCAACTGGGGGGCGAGGTACGGCGAGACGCCGTACTTGCGCTCGACCACCTGCCACCCCTTGGCGATGCGGGCGTTTAAATCCTTGAGGGTCTTGTCGGGGATGAGCTGGAGGAGGCTGCCTAGCGGCTGGCTGATGGCCTTGGGCATCGGAATGATTCTTTTCGCTCCAATTCCAAACTCGCCCATGAGGAAGTGGAGGAGGTCCCCCCAGGCGAGCGGCGTCTCGTCGGCGCAGTTGTAGGCTTCGCCCAGTTTCCCGTGGTCCAGGAGCCAGGCGAGGGCCCGGGCCACGTCGGCCACGTGGACGTGGCACATGTCCGAGAGCCCTTTGACGGCGTAGCCTTCCTTCGTTCCCAGGACGCGCATCATGCTGAAGAGGGCGATCATCCAGGCCACCGCATAACGGCTCCCGGGGCCGTAAATCACCGTGGGCCGCAGGGATACGACGGGAAGCCCCTGGCGCTTCCAGAAGGAGAGGGCCACGTCCTCGCCCTGCTTTTTCGTAAGCTCGTAATCGTTCTTGGGGCTCTTCCGGTAGGATTCCTTCACTTTCTTGTTGCGCGGAAGGCGCCCGTAGACGCCGATCGTCGCCACGTGGACGAAGCGCTCCACGCCCGCTTCCAGGGCGGCCTGGCACATGTGCCGGGTGGCCAGCACGTTGGCCCGGTAGAGCTGCTCTTTCGTCGCGTCGAACCGGAAAAGCCCGGCCACGTTGATGACGTGGGTGCAGCCGAAGGTGATTTTCTTCGCCTGGGATAAATCCGTGAGGTCCGCCTGGACGTATTCCACTCCGAGGGCCGCGAGGTCGGGGGAGGGCTTGGGGCCAAGGTCGCTCGCCCGCACTTTCCACCCGGCCGCGAGGGCCTCGCGCACGCAATGGGTTCCAAGAAAACCGCTCGCGCCGTTGATCAGGACCAGTTTTTCCATGGGGGCCTCTCCAACGCCGATGACGCTTGGCGTCAGCCGTTGTAACAAGAGAAGCTCTCA